>NZ_JAJDML010000199.1:0-332 GCF_020594215.1 Blautia sp. DFI.1.216 | reverse complement strand
TATCCCGCAAAGTGGGGCGTGCAGATTGCGGGAATGATTTTTCAGACACACTCTAATGTTACAAGTATTCCCCACATATTCATAACTCACTCATACTATCGCATCAAATTAATTCTTACAACAGTCTCACAGAATAACCTTTCTATTTCAAAGCGGAGAAAAGTAATACTAATATGTATTATAAATTTGTGTTATATCAATGTCAATCCTGTGTAACTATACTTTATATCATAACAGTGATTACGGAGATCAAAATTATAGCAATCCTCGTAAATAATCAATGTCATTAACTTTAGCAAAAAGCAGAAATCGTAAGTATTTATAAAACTATG
>NZ_JAJDML010000198.1:0-335 GCF_020594215.1 Blautia sp. DFI.1.216 | reverse complement strand
TGCAATGCCTTTTCATCATTGATGGCTTTCCGCAGTTTCTTTTCGCTTTTCTCCAACTCCCGGTTGAGTTTTTCCAGCTTTGAGGTATCAGGCAAGGGCAGCGTCCTCCTTTCCCGGTATCAGCACATAAATCCTGTTTGGTTCTCCAACGCCCTGACGCACCCGCATGATAAGTCCGGCGGTTTCCAGTTCATTCAGAGAACGCTTGACCGTCATGGGGCTGCGAGACAGGACTGCGGCAATGCCTGTGATAGGGAAGCAGACAAACAGGATTCCGTTCTCGTCCTCCTGCCCTTTGGATAGCATAGCGTCCAGCATCCGGCAGTACATGACCT
>NZ_JAJDML010000197.1:0-351 GCF_020594215.1 Blautia sp. DFI.1.216 | reverse complement strand
TGGCTTGAAAAACGCCACGGTCTATGTAAGAATATATGGTTCTTCTGGAACAGGCGATCTCATCAGCATGAGATGCGTAGATGTGGGCAATGGACTGTCCTTTTTTGAGAAGCGGTGACAACAGGTTGTCCAGTTTCTGTATACTTTCCGGTGTCTGGTTGATCCCTTCTCTGCTGGTAGTCCTAAGGGCTTCATAGGAGTCCTGGGCGTATTTTGAAGAATAGATCTTTTTGTCCATCATGCAATTCGTTCTCTTGCTGCATCCATTGCACACATAAGGAGGTTTATTTAATTTTTCACATTCTCTTGGTTTATAAAATTTACAGACATCGCTGCATCTGAATTTTCTGC
>NZ_JAJDML010000196.1:0-354 GCF_020594215.1 Blautia sp. DFI.1.216 | reverse complement strand
CAAAGAGTCCGAAGACATTGATTTTTTATCTAATAAATACATCTCTTCCAAAGGGTCGAGATTTTAAGCATGTATTAGCTCTAGAATTACCACAGTTATACCATGTAGTAAAGGAACTATCAAATAAACGATAACTGATTTAATGAGCCATTCGCAGTTTCACTGTATAAATTGCTTATACTTAGACATGCATGGCTTAATCTTTGAGACAAGCATATGACTACTGGCAGGATCAACCAGATAACTATCTTAAAAGAAGAAGCAACAAGCAGTAAAAAAGAAAGAAACCGAAATCTCTTTTTTTTTTTCCCACCTATTCCCTCTTGCTAGAAGATACTTATTGAGTTTGGAAAC
>NZ_JAJDML010000195.1:0-357 GCF_020594215.1 Blautia sp. DFI.1.216 | reverse complement strand
GTATTATCAATAATCTCAATCTCACAATTATAAAGTGAAGCGATATATTCTATCAACTCAAAACCAAATCGCAGTAACCGATCTTTATACAAAACAACAACCTTTTCAACCTGATTTTGAGATATTCGCCTGATCAATTCCTGGAGCCCTTTTTTCTTATAATTAATTCCGGGACCGATATCACTTATTATCTCAAACGGCTGTCCTTTTGCCAGAAGATATGTTTTAACATTATCAATCTGTCGTTCCAGATCATCTTTCTGTTTATGACTGGAAACACGACAATATCCAATTGTAATGCGGTTTTTAGGCTTTACATTTATTACCTGGTTGAGTTGCTCATCAGAATAATATCTA
>NZ_JAJDML010000194.1:0-358 GCF_020594215.1 Blautia sp. DFI.1.216 | reverse complement strand
CAGGCAAAGGATAAAAGATTTAAACCGTCACTGGGCGTTGAGGAAGAGTAGGTGAGTAATATGAGATACGAAGATTCGATGAAAGGTGTAGCTGATCAGATAATCAAAGAACAGCAGCGAGTCAGTAAAATTAAAAACAATCCAGAAGAGTTCCATTGGCATGACGAATATGCAACGTTGAATTTCTTTCGGTTTATCTGCAAAAATATCGGTAACTTGAGAAATGGAGAAATTGAAAAAATGGTCACACGTTTAAAGAACATAGATCAAAAAGCAGTGGAAAACCATGTGAATGGTGCTGTTTGGGCATTTGATTATGATAAGATGTTCTGTGTATTGATGGAAAATGAAATTTGCC
>NZ_JAJDML010000193.1:0-360 GCF_020594215.1 Blautia sp. DFI.1.216 | reverse complement strand
ATTCATCAAAGATAAGAAAGCAGGGTGGCAGTCCCAGATAGGCGTAGTTTTCGCCTGTCTTATAGTTCGGGTGTCGCTTCATTTCCTCGCTTCGCTGTACCATGCCCTCATAAAAGGCATTGACGCAGTCTATCATTTCTTCTTTGGTATGGTAGACGTTTGGCATGACCGTTCCTAAGTCCGCAAGGTCGCTATTCTTCGGGTCTAATATGTAAAGGACAGCGTTGGTATGCAGTAAGGCTTCAATGAGCGTCAGCAGAAAATAAGTTTTACCGCCACCAGTTCCACCAGCAATCAGAGCGTGGGGGAGTGCGTCATATTCCCAGACAAGATTTTTCATCAATCTAAGACAGCCGTTTT
>NZ_JAJDML010000192.1:0-366 GCF_020594215.1 Blautia sp. DFI.1.216 | reverse complement strand
GGACTTTTGCCTCCAGCAAAGACCTTTCCGTTGCCGGAAGGGGTTTTAAAAGTTCACGGATAAAATATCTGGCCCCGATATTATAAGAAGCTGACAGGTCACAGTTATATCTTTTTCCCGTCTGAAATGCGCAGAGGCTGTGTTTTCTCCAGTCACGCAGGACTATCCCTGATCCATCATACGCAAGCCTGCTCGTATTCCATGCACAGATCCTGGATATGCGCATCCCTTTCCTGTGTGCCTGATGTTCACACCGTTTCTGGATATCCCGTTTTCTCCAAAGCTGCAGTTTCTGCCTCTTACTTCCCGATATCTTTCCGTTCATTTCCAGATACTCAAATACGATCACATCTGCATGATTCTCCC
>NZ_JAJDML010000191.1:0-369 GCF_020594215.1 Blautia sp. DFI.1.216 | reverse complement strand
AATATATCGCTTCACTTTATAATTGTGAGATTGAGATTATTGATAATACTGAAAAGTCCGAACAGCAGGAACTTGTTGAAGATCTGGTTCAGATAATCACTGTATTCAGTTGCAAATTACAAGGAAAACGAGCAAACAAAGCTAAGAAACTTATCCGGGAATTGATACAGGAGGAAGCAGATGGTAAAAGCCATAAAAGTAATGTTGGTACCAAATAACGTGCAGAAAACTAAGTTGTTTCAGTACGCCGGTGCTTCAAGATTTGCCTATAACTGGGCTTTGGTAAGGGAAATAGAAAACTATGAAAAAGGCGGAAAATTCATTTCAGATGCAGAACTCAGAAAAGAATTTACAAAGCTTAGACATTCT
>NZ_JAJDML010000190.1:0-374 GCF_020594215.1 Blautia sp. DFI.1.216 | reverse complement strand
GTTCCTCGTCCCTTGTAAGGGAGCGTTCCATTGCTTCCCGCTGTTCCCGCTGCTCGGCTTCACAGGTATTGGTCAGGCGGTCAGCAACCGCTTTCCCGTCCATCAGGGCAGCTCTGGCACATTCCCGGATTTTCCGCAGCACATGACTGTAAAGGGTGTCATAATCAATCCGGTGCTGGGTGCAGTGGTTCTTTCCAAAGGCATTGTAGGTCTTGCAGGAGTAAATCTGCTGGGGATGTTTTGCGTTTGTGTAGCGTACCGTCAGAGACTTCCCACACTCGCCGCATTTTATCAGTCCGGCAAACAGGCTGATTTCATTGGTCTGCCCCGGACGCTGGCGGGATTTCAGCTTGTTCTGCACAATGTCAAAGCTC
>NZ_JAJDML010000019.1:0-73577 GCF_020594215.1 Blautia sp. DFI.1.216 | reverse complement strand
AAAACATTTGTTGTCAAGGTTCAGTTTTTGGCTACGAGTTTTATTTTCGTAGCAATGTACTGATGAAGGAGGAAAACTTGTCCTTCTTATTAACACTGATAAAAAAGGCAAAAAAACAGGCGCATCAAATGAAATTTTATCAAAAATATTTTACAAGCTGCTTTAATCCATGGCGGATACTGTCTCGGACACGGCTTGGGTCTACACCTTCTACTTCGGCAATTTCATTTACCGTCATTCCCAGATAGTATCGGGCATAAATCCTCTTTGCCTGTTTCTCCGGCAGCCTCATCACAGCAGCATAGACCTGCTCCTGAAGCTGTTTTTCCTCCAGAAGCATTTCCGGCGTTTGCGGCTTCAACAGCACTGCATTTTCAATGCCATTCTCGCAATCCAGAGAATACTGTGCTTTATAACGATACATCTTTCGCTCATACGCAGCCTCCGCACGTTCGGCTGCTCGAATAGTCTCCATTACTTCCTCTGTCACATTTACAAAAAAGTCTGTTGTATAAATATCAGGATAAAATTCCCGAAGGTTAATTTTCTTCATTATGTACCTCCATTTCGATTCACGGATGATTGACGGGTGAATCGAATGGAGGCGGGGACCGACACCGGCAGACAACCGGATCATCTCCGAAAAAATGGCAACAAAAAACGCCAGATTTCCGTGATGGAAAACTGGCGCGCCAAGAACAGCCACGATTGTACTTAATTACATGGAACGATAATGCCGATACAATGCTAAACTTGCCCGGAGGCGGAGCAATGCTTTTTTTAACTGATGTAGATCATGTGAGCTTTGAAAAAGTAAAAGGGGCACGGCAAAATAACCTCCAATCGGCTACCGTGTCCCTGCAAGTCGTCATAGGTTTGTGCAAACGCAAAGAAACGGCGGCTCTGAAAATCAAAGCCGCCGTTTCAAATGGGCGTGTCAAATTGTCTGCTCTACGACGGCTTTTTTTCTTTTGCCGTCGTCCGGCAGAGTATTATTCAATATTTAATTCAATGTTTCCAGTGAAATTCTCACATTCAATGCCGATATAGTTTCCACCTTCAGGGAGTGTAATTGTATCACTATATGTTCCGGTTGTTTCAAACAAAGTGACTGCTTCATCAGCTCCAGAAATCCAAAATACTTTTGCAGTTCCCTCCGTAACCTCCAGCGCGCAGTCAATAGACAGATCCTTACCAGCTTCACGCTTTATGGAAGTTCCGCCGAACAAATACTCTGTATCTGAAAAATCCTCATAGTTGGCTGTATAGCTTCCTGTATAATCATCAATTCCTTTTTCTTTCGTACCTTGTAAGGATGAATTTCCGGTAAGCGCTATGGAACCAGCAGACTGAACAATATTGTTATACTGATCGAGAAATTCGTCTTTTGTACAACCTGAAAGCACAGAAGCACCCAATAGTATCAGGCATAATGATAAAACTATTTTCTTCACAGCTATCACCTTCCTTTCCTGCGTACAGCACACTTTCCTTTTCCCTTGGCATTTGCCTGTTTACGGGATTTCATTTCTTTTTTGTTACTGGACATCAGTAACAACAGCACCGCCCAGAGAACCATGATGCCAACCCCAATGACCGCCAACAAAGGGGTTGAGGATGTGGTTGTTCCGGCATATTCACTCATGTCAAATCCCACTAAAATCAGCGCAGCAGAGAACGGATAGATGCTGGCAAGGATACCACTTTTGAAAAACAACATGCTGTATCCAAGAAAGAACGCCAGAATGGAACCGCCCAGATATGCCCCTCGGATCTGCCCAAAAATCAGGATCAGCGGCATACAGACCAAATAGGTCGTCAGAGCCGCTAACACGATCTGCGTGCCTCCATGAAAAAACACTTCCTCTGTCAGTCCCGATAATCCAACCGTCAATCCAGTAATCAAGGTAATGCCAACGCTGTATATTCCCAGCAGAACTGCAAGCATACCGACTAAAAGTAACTTAGCTCCCAACATTTTCGGCATAGAAACAGGAATTGTCATGATGTTTTTCAGTGTATCATGAGTGGATTCTCTGTCTATAAGCCATCCTCCGATCATTACCAGTGAAATTGGAAGGAATATCTGAGTGTTTCCCCAAACAACATTTTCAAATAGTGCAGAAAAATCATAATTTGGATTTCGGTACTCTGCCTCCACAATCAACTGACTTCCATACTGAACCAAAGGACAGAGTGCAAGCGCCACCAGCCCTACCAAAAGAATCTGGCACCGGCGCAGTTTCAGTAATTCCGATTTTAATAAGTTCCACATAGTCACACCCCCTTAGATTTCCTGTCGCCGGTAAACAAATGCAATCAGCGCAAGAAATACAATGGCTTCCACAATAATCACACCGAATACCTGAACACCATTCAGAAAATACGGACTGACCCGTTCCAACAAATCTGCTAACTCCGCACTGGTCTGGCTTTGGTCATAAAATTGGAATGTCCAGCGGAAGGCCAGCGGCCCCGGAAACAGGGTTCCTATGTTCAAACCAAAAGGCTGTGTGAGAAACATATCGTTCATGGAAAGGATATAATTCGCAATCGTATAGAAAAAGGTAATCACGACAGACACGATATAGTTTTTATTAAGAAGAACAACGAGCAGAATACAGGGAAGTGTGCCCACCCACATAATCAGCCCTTCTTCAATTCCAACGCCAAACAAGGTCCAAAACCCAACCGGTTCCCAACCCTGAAACAACAAAACCGCAAGATTTACCAATCCTCCAACTGCCATAAAGCCAACGGCAAACAACAGTAAAACCAGCATCTTGGACAACACCAGCTTGGTTCTATTTACCGGTACGGTAACAAGGTTTTTCAGTGTGTCATTATCAAGTTCCTCAAACAACAGATTCGAAGCCAGTATCACAAGAAGCGGCATCAAAAGCAAATATGCACTAAGCTGGAATAGGCTGGACATCACTCCATTTACAGCATCCACATCAGTGTTTACATCTGCCAGAAAGAAAGCATAAGCCAATGGCATGAAAACAGAAAGCAGTAGGGAAATAAATACCAATGGCTTCCGTTTTAATTTCAAAAATTCGCATTTGATTAGTTTAAGCAATTCCTTCTCCCCCTGTCACACGCTTGAAGTAATCTTCAAGACTTTCTTCACAAGTATGCGCCTCCGATACCTCCAATCCGTTTTCTACAAAGGCAGTTACAATTTTCCCCACAGGCAGATCAAGGTTGTGCAGGCGCAGATTGTGGTCGTCCTGTATGGAGAAATGGTTTTCATGGAAATTGCGTTCCAAAATTCTTGCCGCCTGTGCAGTATCAGAGAGCGTAAAACGGATATGCTTACTGCTTTTTTGCTCCAGCTCAGCAAGGCTTTCTTCTTCCAGCAACGCGCCGTGGTCGATAATTCCAATATCGTCAGCCAGCAAAGAAATCTCCGAAAGAATGTGACTGGAAATCAAAATAGTTTTTCCTCTTGCGTCGCAAAGCTCCCGAATAAAGGAGCGTACTTCTGCAATACCGATGGGATCGAGGCCGTTGATCGGCTCATCCAAAATCAAAAGCTCCGGATCGTGCATAACGGCAAGGGCGATGGCAAGCCGCTGCTTCATACCAAGAGAATACTGTGAAAAGAGCTTTTTATCTTTGTAGGGCAGTCCTACCAGATCCAGAGCATCTTTGATAGCATGATTGTTTGGTACACCCCGCAGAGTAGCAAAGATACGCAGGTTCTCTGTGCCGGTCAGATTGGGATAAAAACCAGGGGACTCAATCAAACTGCCAATGCGGGGCAGCAACTTCTTTTCATTTCCTTGCAAAGACTTTCCCCAGATTTTGACCTCACCGGAAGTAGGCTTCGTTAAACCCAACAGCATTTTCATGGTAGTGGTTTTTCCGGCTCCGTTTCTACCCAACAGACCATAAATTCTCCCACGCTTGACATGGATATTTAAGTCAGCCACACTCTTTTGTGAGCCGTATTGCTTCGTCAGATTTTTTGTTTCAATGATATAATTTGTATCCATATTCAAAACCTCCTGTTCTGTAAGGTATTCTATCATGCCAACCTTGCATTAACCTTGCCGCAACCTTGCATTAACCTTGCAATTTGAAATCCAGTAAAATGACAAAGGCTCCCGCCATAAAGACGGGAACCCGCTTAACTCTCCAAAGGAAAAAGCAACATAAATTCAGTTCCTTTTCCCGGCAAACTTTCAACTGTTATACTCCCACCCATCTTTTCTACAAGCTGATGGACAATAGAAAGACCAAGACCGCTTCCTTTTTCAGACCGTCCTTTGTCACACTTATAGAGCCGTTCAAAAATGTGTTTCAAATCTTCCTTCGCAATTCCCACTCCATTATCCGCCAGCAACAGCTCCATACTGTTTTCCTTCTTCGACAGGGAAATTTTAATTTTGTCTGCATGGCTATGAGCGATTACATTTTGAATAAGGTTATTGATGATCCTCATATAGCTATCCATATCTAATCTTACCCGGACAGGCTGTTCAGGAATATCAATGTCATAATTAACCTGTTTATCCTCAAAAATCGGTATCCAGTCGATCAGAATATTTCTTGTCAGCTCTGCGACCTCAACGCTCTGGATCTCCAAAGCAAACTCGTTGGAATTTAACTTGAACCAGTCAAAAAGTACATCAATGTATTCTTTCAGATCATGAGCTTTCCGACGGGCAGTTTCAATATAATCATCCCGGTCTTTTCCTATGACCAGTCCTTTGTGTGCAGCGTCAAGATACCCAAGCAGAGTAGTAAGGGGCGTTCGCACGTCATGGGAAAGGCTCGTCATAAGCTGGCGGTTGGTTTCTTCTGTCTGCCGTACAGTTGAAAGTCTGCTTTCATAGGCCACAACGATCTCATTAATTTCATAGGCAAGAGGTGCTGTCAGTTCATTTGTTGCAGATAGAATACGCCGGTTGCCATTTCCGTTTTTCACATCAACCAGCACATCGGTCATTTCTGCTATTTGTTTTTTTACACGCCGAACGAGAACGATGGAAGTCAATACAGCCCCAACAGCAATCACAATGGACAAGAATACGATAATTTCCATGCTGACTACACCTCCTTATTAAACCGGTAGCCAATCCCTTTGACTGTTTGTATATACTTTGGACTTGAAGGATTGACTTCTAATTTTTTACGAAGTCGGCTGATAATCGCCATAATGTTACTGTCATCATAGAAATATTCTTCGCCCCATACTTCCTCATAAATCTGCTGTTTGGTCAAAATTTTCCCTTGATATTTTGAACAGTACAGGAGCAAATCAAATTCCTTTGGGGGCAGTTCAAAAGTGCCGTTTGATGTAGTAACAGAACGATTTTCAAGGTCAATCTGCAATCCGTCAAAATTTAGCTTTTGTATGGCTCCAGCTTGCTGATTAAAGCGAGTGTAGCGGCGAATAAGAGACGCAATACGGGCAATCAGTTCATCCATATCAAACGGTTTTGTAAGATAATCGTCCGCTCCGGCCCGTAAGCCCCGTACTTTAGAAATGCTGTCATTTTTAGATGTGAACATCAAAATCGGCAGACTGTTCTCTTTGCGGATTTCTTCCAGCGTTTCAAAGCCATCCATACCAGGCATCATCACATCCAGCACCACAAGCTGATACTCCTGCTCTCTTAATTTTTGTAAGCCCTCTTTTCCGGTATTACAAAAATCAGCTTCTATGTTTTCTGCTTGTACGCTACGTTTAATCAAAGCGCACAGTTCTCTGTCATCATCTATAATCAGGATTTTATTCATGGTGCAACCCCTTCCCTTGTTTTGTCCTTCCGTCAATCGGCTTTTCTGCGTTCTTTGGGATCAGCCAAACACCGGCCATTTTCACAGCGCCGGGGATACGCCCACCAGCACAATAATAATTTACCCTACGAGGTGTCACGCCCCATTTTTCGGCGGCCTCTTTTAGTGTCATATAATCCATTATGCACCTCCACAGAGTACATTATAGTTCTTTGTCTCGAACAATACAAGTTTATCTGTTCCAACGCAAGCGTTTCTTTGTTGTATAGTTCTTCAGGTGTTTTTGCGTAGATAGCTACGAGCTTACCATTCGCGTCTTTGATTCTGGTCCTATAATATAGGACACCTCTTTTCATAACTGTTCCATATGTACTGATGAAGAAGGAAAACTTGTCCTTCTTATTAACACTGACAAAAAAGGCAAAAAACAGGCGCATCAAATGAAATTTTATCAAAAATATTTTACAAGCTGCTTTAATCCATGGCGGATACTGTCTCGGACACGGCTTGGGTCTACACCTTCTACTTCGGCAATTTCATTTACCGTCATTCCCAGATAGTATCGGGCATAAATCCTCTTTGCCTGTTTCTCCGGCAGCCTCATCACAGCAGCATAGACCTGCTCCTGAAGCTGTTTTTCCTCCAGAAGCATTTCCGGCGTTTGCGGCTTCAACAGCACTGCATTTTCAATGCCATTCTCGCAATCCAGAGAATACTGTGCTTTATAACGATACATCTTTCGCTCATACGCAGTCTCCGCACGTTCAGCTGCCCGAATAGTCTCCATTACTTCCTCTGTCACATCTACAAAAAAGTCTGTTGTATAAACATCAGGATAAAGTTCCCGAAGGTTAATTTTCTTCATTATGTACCTCCATTTCGATTCACGGGTGATTGACGGGTGAATCGAATGGAGGCGGAGACCGACACCGGCAGACAACCGGGTCATCTCCGAAAAAATGGCAACAAAAAACGCCAGATTTCCATGAGGGAAAACTGGCGCGCCAAGAACAGCCATTATTATACTGAATCACATGGAACGATAATGCCGATGCAATGTTATACTTGCCCGGAGGAGGAGCAATGCTTTTTTAACTGATGTAGATCATGTGAGCTTTGAAAAAGTAAAAGGGGCACGGCAAAATAACCTCCAATCGGCTACCGTGTCCCTGCAAGTCGTCATAGGTTTGTACAAACGCAAAGAAACGGCGGCTCTGAAATCAAAGCCGCCGTTTCATAAGGCGCGTGAAAATATGTCTGCTGTACGACGGCTTTTTTTCTTTTGCCGTCGTCCGGCAGATTAACATATGAAACTATAATTCATTGATGGTTGCAGTAATTGGCATATTGCGAATTCTCTTTGCAGGAGCATAAACAGACACAATAGCAGATATGAAGATAAAGGCAACGACAATTCCAAACCACAGGATAGGAAATCTCCACTCAATTCCAAAATAATGTGTAATTAGACGATTATATAAAAATCGACTAAGCGGGAGTCCAATGCCACATCCAACTATCAAACCAGAAATTGCATAGGTGTACGCTTCCGCAGAAATCATTCGTTTAAGCTGCCTATTATCCATACCAACAGCTCGCATTGCACCATACTGCTTAATTCGTGCAGATACACTCATAGAGATACTATTGACGATATTAAACAGCGAAATAACTCCGATAATAGCTAAGAAGCCATAACAAACAATTCGTGCAGCCCAATATGTAGCATTATTTTGTTTATTGCCTTCACGCTGATCTGTAATGATAATATCATCGTTTTCAAGACTTCTAATTTCTGCTATTGTTTCTTCAGTAGCGTTTGAATCTAACTGAATTCCAATAAGCCCATACTTTGTATCGCCCATGATACGGTCAAATGTTTCCTGTGAGCAAATAATAATCAAATCATCTCCGAATAACCCTTGTGATAGAGCGCAAGTAATCTCAACTTCTTCGCCTGCAAACTGGATGGTATCACCGATGTGCAAGGAATTGTTTCTATTAAATACGGTTGCCACTTTGTTACTGTTCCCGTAAACTGTATCTAATGATCCCTGAGCAATACTACCTTTTGAGTAATCTAGAAGTGTATCATCATAAGAAACAATATTGATATGGTCTATTCCTGCTCTTGAAGATGTTGCAGGAATGTTTTCTACATAGCTACTTCCATAAGCATTTGCAACCCCATCTATTTTTTTGATTTCATCGACCAGGCTGCGCTCAATATCCATTTTATTTGCATAACTGGATAATGCTATATCGGCTGATGTGACACTCAACGATGGAACAAGTTGCTTTGCAAAATCTAAAATTACAGAAAAAGAAAAAACCAGCATAATAGTCAGTGCAAAGGAAGCCGTCATCAGAAACCAGTTTTTCTTTTTTTCAACCGCATGATGTATGCCAAGTGAATTATCAATTTTTCCTAAGCTAAACTTGATAGCGTGTTTAACAGAAGATTTATTATCTACATTGCCAGAAACCGCAGATATGGGTGAAACTTTAGCAGCCCGCTTTGCTGGGGATTGTGCTGCTAAAAATACTGTTACCACTCCAACAACTACACCACTGATAAGTCCAACAGGGCTGATCTGAAAGACTGGCGTTGTAGAAAATTCTCCACCAATTCCATAATGAAGTGTGGCACAAATAATCCAACTAATTATTGTTCCAAAAACCACTCCAATAGGTACCGCGGTTTTACACCAGTTCAATGCCTCCAAACGGACAAAGCGGATAATTTGTTGACGACTTGCACCAATGCAACGCAACATTCCAAAAAATTGAGTTCGTTGCGCAATGATGCTATTCATACTGCCAGAAATCATCAATATTCCTGCCAACAACACTAAAACAAATAGAATTGCTGCCAATCCGTACATACTCTGCATCGCTGTATTGTTGCTTTGCCCAGCCATGCCCATAACGCCGGTATTTTCAGAAATACTCCCATCGGATAATTGGTACTGTGTCTGTAGTTCTGTTATTGCATTTGCCGCTTTCGCTGCACTTTCAAACTGCACATAATAAGTCAACTCATTGTTTGTTACTCCGTTTTGTGCCATAACAGAAGTAAATGCACTTTGTGTCAGATAAGAGCCTATCAAATAAGTCTGATTGTTATAATAGCTTTCATCATCTGTGCCAAAGCCAGAGATTGTAAATGTCCGATCTCCAGCAGGGGTATGTAAGGTTACACTATCCCCAAGCTGTACTCCTAAAGCAGTTACAGAATTAGGTGTAAGCATAACTTCCTCATCATTTGCCGGAAATGTTCCTTCTACAATTCCATTTGAAATCTGAGTAATATAGACTTCATCGGTGCCATACAAAACAGTTCGTTTTTCGTTGACTCGGTACGGTTGTTCTCCTTCAAAATTAAATTGAGAAGCTACACCAACTGCTGTAACATCTGAACGATTACTGATTTCATCCGCATTGTTCTGTGAAATATTTTTTATTGCAATGTGCCAGTTTCCATGGTTACTTATCATAAAATCGCTTTCTGTTCGTATCATCATGTCAGCAACACTGAAAATAGCTGTGACAAGAAACACCGAAATGATAATACACAAGACAGTCATACGATTTTGCCGCTTGCGCACCTTTGCGGAGATGGGAATGAGACTAAGATAGCTTTTCATTCACGGCACCTCCCAAAATCAGTCAAAGTACCATCCGATACCTGTAATACCCGGTCTGCCGTTTGCGCAATACTGCGGTTGTGGGTAATCATAATGATGGTCTGCTCGTATTTTTTCGATGTTTCTTTGAGCAATGCTATGACCTCACTACTGTTTTGTGAGTCCAAATTTCCTGTTGGCTCGTCTGCCAGAATCAGAGAAGGACGGGTAATCAATGCGCGGCCAATCGCCACTCTCTGCTGTTGACCGCCGGAAAGCTGACTGGGTAAATGATTACGACGATCTTTCAAATTCAAAACCGTCAGCAGTTCCTCCAAATATCTCTTATCCGGCTTTTGATAATCCAACAACAGCGGAAAAATAATATTTTGTTCCACCGTCAACTCCGGGATAAGGTTAAACGCCTGAAAGATAAAGCCGATATTCCTCCGGCGGAAAACGGTCAGCTTTCGATCGTTCATGGCAAAAATGTCCTTGCCGTCAATCAGAACCTTGCCAGATGTTGGCGTGTCCAAAGCACCGATCATATTCAGCAGTGTACTTTTACCAGAGCCGGATTCCCCGACGATTGCCACATACTCGCCCTTTGGAACAGAAAAGCTGACATCCTTTAATGCCTTGACAGCGGTTTCTCCGTTGCCATAGGTCTTACTGATATTTTTGACTTCTAATAAGTTCATAGTGTAAACACCTCTTTCTGAATGATTTTGCGATATAGGCAGGCTGTCTTTGTTTGTCCTGCCTATGTGTGAGAGAATAGCACCTGAATCTTACTGTAAGCCTACAGCCAGCCTACAATTTTGTAGGAATCAGAAAATTCATTGTGAAAGTTGTCCCGATACCTAATTCGCTGTCAACCTCAATGGTGCCATTATGTGCTTCAACGATTGCCTTTGCCAAAGGTAATCCCAGTCCAATCCCTTGCTTGTCCTTAGAAAAACGACTGCGATAAAACCGCTTGAAGATGTGATGTATATCTTCTGGGTGGATGCCGCATCCATTATCCGTTATCACAATTTGGACACCAGACGGCAACTCCTTCCACGCAACATGAATTGTTGCACCACTTTCTGTATGGTCAAACGCATTTTTCACAATATTGTCGATTGCCTCATTCAACCAATCACGATCACAAAAAAGAGAAAGATGATCCGAGCCAGACAGAATGATTTCTTTCTTTTCCTGTCTGGCTCTATATGCAAAATGCAGTTCAATATCCCGCATCATATCTGCAACATTTTCTGCGTTCTTTTCCAAGACAATGGCTCCGGCATCCAATCTTGTAATCTTGAGCAGACTTTGCACCAGTGTTTCGATACGGTCAAGTTCCTGCTCAGACAAACCCGCAAATTCTTTCACGGAGGTCACTTCTATATCCTCGTCTTGAAGGAGTCCGTTATAAATATTGAGTGCTGCCAGCGGTGTTTTCAGTTGGTGTGAAATATCGGAGATTGTATTTTTCAAAAACTCTTTCTCTCGTAACTCGTTATCTGCATGGGCATTTAACACTGCCGCTAAAGAATTGATGGAATGAAACAGTCGGTACAATTCGCCCTCATTGTCACATTCAATACGGGCATTGCGATCACCATCAAGATACGCATTGATTTGTAATATCGCCTGCTCCATGATCTGATTTTGCCGATTAAAATATACAAAGCAGACTGCCCATACAGCACCACCAGCCAATAGAAAAAGGATTAGCAATAACAGAGAAAGCCGGCGATATGATAGCCATAGAAAAACCTCGGCTAAGAGAAATGTAACCCCAAAAACCAGTGAAAGCGAATGAAATAGATTTTTGATTTCTTTATTTGCCAGTATCTTCATTCTGCACCTCACCCGATAATATTCCATTTATATCCCATACCTCGAACAGTCAGGAGCATTTGTGGTTCGCTTGGATTATCCTCGATCTTCATACGAAGCCGACGCATATAGACCGTAAGGGTACTACTGTCGATATAATTCCCGTCGCAATCCCATAGCTTATCTAAAATTTGTCCCTTTGTCAGCACCATGCTTGGGTTTCTCATAAACAAGCACAGTAGCTTGTATTCCGCGGCAGTCAAATCCAACAGCTCCCCATTTTTGAAAACCTGTCCTTGCAGCAAAAGAACCTTGATGCCATTCGACTGCAATTCTGTGTCTGCTGCTTGAAAAGAATTTGCACGTCGAAGTAAGGCGTTAATCCTTGAAACGAGAACCCCCAGTTTGAACGGTTTTGTGATATAGTCATCACCTCCAATATCCAGCCCCATAATAATACTTGTTTCCTCATCCGAAGCCGTCAGAAAAATAATTGGCACCTTTGATGTAAGTCGAACTCTTTTGCAAAATTCAAAGCCAGACCCATCTGGCAGAGATACGTCCAACACCAACAAATCATATTTTCCGTCTGTCCACAATTCCTCCGCTTCTTTGAGCGTTCTGGCGATATTTAATTCAAATCCCTGCTTTTTGAAAGCAAAAGAAAGCCCGTTAATCAGGCTTAGATCATCTTCAAGAAGTAATATATTACTCATACTTTTTTACCTTTCCTTGTTTTGTTCGACCATCAATCGGCTTTTCCGCATCCTTTGGAATTAGCCAGATAGTTGCCATCTTTACAGCTCCAGATATGCGCCCGGCGGCACAATAGTAATTTACTCTACGAGGTGTCACGCCCCATTTTTCGGCGGCCTCTTTTAGTGTCATATAATCCATTCTGCACCTCCACAGCGTACATTATAGTTCTTTGTCTCGAACAATACAAGTTTATCACCAATCGCAGCTTTATATAATCGGCATAATCGTACAGCTTGTCAGACATAATAAGGTCATTCCATCACATAAACCGGAACGATACAATATTATTAAGGTGAACGATTATGCCGATTGATGATTTAACTGCTTTAGGGCAAAAATGCGGGAAACCCGAAAGAATAAAGAACTGACACAACAGGAACTTTCTGATCTGAGCCATGTTTCTGTAAAGCAAATCGCCAATATCGAAAAAGGGAAAATGAATCCTTCCTATTTGATTTTGAGAGCATTGGCAAAGGTCCTGCACATCTCTTTAGATACACTTATAAATCCAGATGTTTCTCTGGAGGATGAAGGTGTCAATCAGATGAAAATGCTTTATTCCAGCTGTCCTCCAGAAATGCGTGACACCCTGCTGCATCACACCCAGGAAACGGTGAAAGAACTGACAGAGTTGTCCGAGATATTTGAAATGAATTGAGCCAGCGAGTGAAATTTAACGATTCTCTCACTGGTTCTTTTCAATTTCGGAGAAAAGAGGCAAGCAATGCCTGTGTTAATACACACAGGCCCGCAGAGAAGAAAATCCCTCCGTGATTTTCCTCTCCGCTTGCTTGTTGAGGGCAGCGCCCCCAAGCCCCTTTGAACACAGAATTTCATTCTGTGGCTGCGCGGTATCCGTTCCATGCGACGAAACCCTGTGATTGCTGACCTGTTCCACCGCATGAAGTACATGGAACGCCGTGGAAGTGGCCTACGCAAAATCGTCAGTGAAACCGAAAAGCTACCTGGATATACAGCGGCATATAAGCCCGAATTTTCCTCAACAGCGACAGATTTCAGAGTTATTTTGAAAAATGTAAACTACAACTTAGAGGGTGATACCCACCAAGTTACCCACCAAGTTATCCACCAAGATATTGAACTATCAACGATGTCCAAACAGATTTTGGCTTTTTGCACAACACCAAAATCCAAGAAAGAGCTTGCAGTATTTTGCGGCTTCAAAGATTTAAGAAACTTCACTTTGAAGCATATCAATCCGCTTTTAGAATCCGGGCAATTAGAAATGACTATTCCCGATAAACCTAAAAGTCGCAATCAAAAATATATTACAGTTCGTTCCGAATAAACAGAGAAGCAGGGCATTGGGTCTCATCTCCCATTGTCCTGCTTCTTTTCATTCCAAATTATATTCACATCATTTACCCATACGCCCAATCCTGGATCGCAAATTTCAAACTCTGCACCTTGCCCAACAGCCAGATCGCAGCCAGCGGCAATCCCATCGGGCTAATCAAAAATGCCATAACCAGCAAAATTGCACCATTCTGCGGGGAATAGGTAATAATCACAGCCACGCCAAGCAGAGCAATTACCGTGCTTAGTAGACCAAGCACCAGACCGGATATGTAGATCAGCCCCATGCAGAGCCAGACAAAAAGCGTCAACACCAAAATGACCGGTGCAGTTACAATCATCAGCAAACATTTCAAAACCAAGCTGATTGTCAGGCTTCCTTGTGGGTCCCCGTCGATCAAAAGCACTTTCTTTCCGGCCTGTGCCAGACCTATTCCCAAGTTCGCACAGGTTGTTGTTTTGCCAACGCTTCTCCGCTCCCGCTCCGGTCGGTGCTGAACATGTGCCACTGGCACATAGCACCCTTTCTGGTTGTCCTATTTCCACTAAGGCCGTTTTTTGACCCCATTTTTGCCGGTTGTCCTATATTTAACCACTAAAAATTGAGTGAAAACGGCTCTCGTTTGGTCAAATGAGGTCAAACTATATCAGCCCGTTTAGGTATAAGAAAACCCCGGAAAACCTTGATTTTCCGGGGTTTTTGAACCATTTTGATATAGTCTGAGCAGTCGATTATCGTTTGCTGAACTGCGGAGCTCTACGAGCTGCTTTGAGACCGTACTTCTTACGTTCTTTCATACGTGGGTCACGAGTTAAGAATCCAGCAGCTTTCAGAACTGGTCTGTAGTCGTTGTCTGCCTGAAGAAGGGCTCTTGCAACACCATGTCTGATGGCACCAGCCTGTCCTGTGTATCCACCGCCATGAACGTTAACTAATACGTCAAATTTGCCTTCTGTTTCTGTTGCAGCTAAAGGCTGACGAACGATAACTTTCAGTGTATCTAATCCAAAATATTCATCGATATCTCTTTTATTGATTGTGATCTTACCGGTTCCAGGTACAAGATAAACTCTTGCGATTGATTTTTTTCTTCTTCCTGTTCCGTAGAATTTTGCGCTAGCCAATGTTTTCTACCTCCTAATTAAAATGTTAAAGCTTCTGGTTTCTGAGCTTCATGTTTGTGTTCCGGTCCTGCATATACGAAAAGTTTTGTGTACATGCTTCTTCCTAAAGGTCCTTTTGGAAGCATACCTTTAACTGCGAGCTCGATAACTCTCTCAGGTTTCTTTGCTAACATTTCTTTTAATGTGGTTTCTCTCATTCCACCTACATAATCGGAGTGATTGTAGTAGATTTTCTGCTCTAATTTCTTACCTGTAACTTTGATCTTGTCAGCGTTTACGATGATTACATAATCACCTGTGTCTACGTGTGGTGTAAACTGTGGTTTATTTTTTCCTCTTAAAACGCTTGCTACTCCGGATGCCAGACGGCCAAGAGTACATCCATCAGCGTCAACTACATACCATTTTCTTTCGATTTTATCTGGATTAGCCATATAAGTCTGCATGGTTTTACCTCCTGTTATTTATCAACGATAGTTTAATTAACCGCGGAATTTCCCGCGAATATAAGTTATTGGAAACGCCGGTGCTAAAAATGCGGAAATGTCCGAAACCGCTGATAAATACTTTCGCCTGGGCTATTTGGCTTAAGCATCTCGCACTACGTCACATTTGGTTATTATATTATAAGGGTTCTGTTCTGTCAATAGGTTTTGTGTCGTTTTTTCAATTTTTTTCGTTACTCCCCCGTTTTTTGTTTTCAGCAAAAAAACTGTTGATCAGTTATCCCACCGGCAATTATCGAAACGGATGATTTTCTCCTCCTGACTATCAATCAAAAAATTCAATCCCCATCAGTGTCAGTCCCTGTGCCGGAGCAGTTGGGCCTGCCATTTCGCGGTTGCAGGCTTCCAGAATTGTCTTTACTCTCTCAGGCGGATACTGTCCGTTTCCTACTTCGATCAGAGTTCCGGAGATGATTCGTACCATGTTGTAGAGGAATCCTGTTCCTGTTACACGTATGGTTACGATATCTCCGTCACGCCATACATCAATTCCTGTCACTGTACGGATAGTTGTTTTTACCTGCGCTTTTGCACCGCAGAAAGAAGCAAAATCATGCTGTCCGATCAGGTATGAGGTTGCTGCTTTCATCTTATCTACATCCAGTTTGTAGTGGTAGAAATAGGTGTATAAGCGCTCTGTCGGAACCGGGAATTTGCGATTCAGGATGCGGTATTCGTATGTTTTCTCGCTGTCGCAATAACGGGGATGGAAATCCGGTTCTACTTCTTCAGAGAGCTGAATGCGGATATCTTCCGGAAGACGCTGGTTCAGTGCATAGGAAATCTTTTCCCCGGGAATGCGTGTGTTGGTGTCAAATACTGCCACGTTTCCCATGGCATGAACCCCTGCGTCTGTACGGCTTGCACCGATCGTTTCTATCTTCTCGCCAAGAAGCTCGGACAATGTATCATTTAATACCCCCTGTACAGTAATCCCGTTTGGCTGTGTCTGCCAGCCACAGTAGTTGGTGCCGTCATATGCAACTACAAGACCAATTCTTTTCATCTGTTTTCCTCCATAAAAATTGAAAACTTTTGTTATAACAAAATAAACAATATGCTGTAATCCTTTCCTACCGGATTACAGCATATAAAATATCTTTATAAATTATATCAGTACTTTCTCAGATTCCCACAATTCTGAAAACAATGGCGATTCCCAGATAAGCCCACATCACCACATAGGAAATGTAGTCTCTGGACTCATAACGCAATGGCTTCATCTGGGTTCTGTTATCCCCTCCATGATAGCACCTTGCTTCCATGGCCATGGCCAGATCATTTGCTCTTCTGAACGCAGAAATAAACAGCGGAACCAGAAGCGGAATCATATTTTTTGCCTTCTGAATTATATTTCCGGTTTCAAAATCTGCGCCACGTGCAATCTGTGCTTTCATGATCTTATCGGTTTCCTCCATAAGGATTGGGATAAAACGCAGCGCAATAGACATCATCATGGCAATCTCGTGGATTGGCACATGAAGTTTATTTAACGGCCTGAGAAGTCGTTCCAGACCATCTGTAAGCTGATTGGGTGTGGTAGTCAGCGTCATAAGAGAAGAACCGATCACCAGATACGTCAGGCGGATGGCCATTCTTCCGGCCAGCTTCAGGCCCTCCTCTGTCACATGCAGGATTCCCCACTGCCAGAGAACCTTTCCGGGTGTCAGAAATATATTAAATACCACTGTGATCATAAGAAGCATCACGATTGCCTTCAGTCCCTTGAACATAAATTTCACAGGAACTTTGGAAAGAATGATCATCGCTGCCAGAAATATAGTTGCCACTGCATATCCCGGAAATGTATGGAATACAAAGACAGAGATGATGAACACCAGCGTACCCACCAGCTTTGCTCTCGGATCCATTTTGTGCAGAACGGAATCTGCAGGATAATACTGTCCTATTGTAATGTCTCGGATCATACTTCCTGCCCTCCCTCATTCTCTTCTTGTTCTGCAGACTTTTTATCCATTGTTTCCTTCTGAATGCTTAAATCTTCATCAGGCACATCTGAATGAGACTCTTTCGTCCCATCCTTAGTCAGATCAGCTTCCATCTCACTAATTAAGGTTTCTGCTTTGGCATTTTCTTTTTTCGACTGACTGTCTGAAACAGATTGTCTGTTACCGGACAATTTCCCGAGATTACATTTTCTTAAAACTGCAAGGATATTCTCTTTTGCCTCATCCACCGTTGTAGCAGTTACATCTACATCCAGGCCTTTTTCCTTCAACGCATGCATGATATAAGTAATCTGCGGTGCTGCAAGTCCCATGGCTTCCAGCTCTCTGTAATGAGCAAATACTGCTTTGGGAGCATCGTCATATGCGATTTCTCCGTCATTGACTACGATCAGTCTCTCCGCATATTTTGCAATATCCTCCATGCTGTGGGATACAAGGATAATGGTAATCCCTCTTACTTTATGAAGCTCTGCGATCTGGTCAAGGATATCATCTCGTCCTTTCGGATCCAGACCTGCAGTTGGCTCATCCAAAATAAGAATTTTCGGATTCATTGCCAGTACACCGGCAATAGCAACTCTTTTCTTCTGTCCGCCGGAAAGCTCAAAAGGGGATTTACTGAAATTTTTCTCCTTGAAACCTACGTGCTGCAGTGCTTTCTTTGCTTCTACTTCTGCCTCTTCCCTGGATAATCCCTGATTCATGGGACCAAAGCATACATCAGAAAGCACATCATTCTCAAAGAGCTGATGCTCCGGATACTGAAATACAAGACCAACCTCGCTTCGCAGGGCACGACGATCATATTTCTCTCCCCAGATATCCTCTCCATTATAAGTGATCGTACCGGAAGTTGGACGGATCAGCGCATTGAAATGCTGGATCAGTGTAGATTTCCCACTTCCTGTATGTCCGATAATTCCGATAAACTGTCCGTCCGGAATAGAAAGATTGATATCTTTCAGCGCATGGATCTCATAGGCAGTTCCCGGACTGTAGGTATAAGTTACATTTTTTAATTCTATTGACATAAGGCATTCACCAGCTCCTCTGTAGTCAGTATTCCCTCCGAAACATCCACTCCGGCTTTATGAAGTTCGTGTGCCAGAAGTGTTACCTGCGGCACATCCAGTCTGTATTCTTTCAGAGTTTCCACCTGTGAGAAAATCTCTCTGGGTGTTCCCTGCATCACCACTTCTCCGTTGTCCATAACATATACCTTGTCCGCATGAACAACTTCTTCCATATAGTGAGTGATCAGAATGACTGTCACTCCTTCCCGTCTGTTAAGGTCACTGACTGCCTCAAGAAC
Organism: Blautia sp. DFI.1.216; assembly: GCF_020594215.1. Classification (NCBI taxonomy): domain Bacteria; kingdom Bacillati; phylum Bacillota; class Clostridia; order Lachnospirales; family Lachnospiraceae; genus Blautia; species Blautia sp. DFI.1.216. The sequence continues at coordinate 55,381 of NZ_JAJDML010000019.1, read as the reverse complement.
TTCCTTTCGTCCATTCGGATCCAGCATTGCAGTTGGCTCATCCAAAATGATGCATTTCGGACGCATTGCCATGACACCGGCAATTGCAACTCTCTGCTTCTGTCCGCCGGAAAGTTTATTCGGAGAATGATAACGATAGGATGTCATTCCTGTTTTTTTCAGGCTCTCATCTACACGCTCCCAGATTTTCTCTGTGGGCACACCCATATTCTCCGGTCCGAACCCTACGTCTTCTTCTACTACAGTTCCTATGATCTGATTGTCAGGATTCTGAAAAACCATGCCCGCTTTCTGTCGGACTTTCCATAATTCCGGCTCTTTAGACGTGTCAATCCCATCTACCCACAAAGTTCCTTCCGTCGGAAGCAACAGCGCATTCAGGTGCTTTGCAAGAGTAGATTTTCCGGAACCATTATGTCCCAGAACAGCCACGAATTGTCCGGCTTCAATGTCCAGGTTTACATCATTGACAGCACGCTGCGTATCCTGCACGTTACCATCTTCATCATACTTGAGATAGTCAAATCCCAGCTTGAATGCCTTGATAATTCCCATAATATTTTTTGTCCTCGTATTTTGTCTGTCTGCTGCTTATTTTCACAGGAAAAGAATCCCGTCAGTAAACAGCGAATATTTATTTTTTCAGGCTTCTTCAGTAGCTGCCAGTCCGGTCAACTCGTCAATCAGAGCCCAGATCTCATCTCTTCCCTGCTTCGTCTCAGCAGAGAAAGGAATAATAATGCCATCTTTGCTCAGCTTCAGCCCTTCTTTGATTGCTTTGATATTTTTCTGAACCTGGCTTCGTTTGAGCTTGTCAAGCTTCGTTGCAATAATGATCGGCTCATAGCCATTGTTCAGAATCCAGTCATACATCATCTTGTCATTTGCAGATGGATCATGACGGATATCAATAAGAAGGAAAACCGCCTTCAGGTTTTTGGATGTATGAAGATATCTTTCGATCATCTTGCCCCATTTTTCCTTCTCAGACTGTGAAACCTTTGCGTATCCGTAACCAGGGAGGTCTACCAGATACATGGCTTCATTGATATTATAAAAGTTAATGGTCTGTGTTTTTCCCGGCTGTGCACTTGTTCTGGCAAGAGATTTCCGGTTCATCAGCCCGTTGATCAGAGATGATTTTCCCACATTTGATTTTCCTGCAAATGCAACCTCCGGTCTGTTGGTGTCCGGGAGTTTGCTGGTAATACCGCATACGATATCTAATGATACATTCTTAATAACCATTGATTTCCTCTCTTTTTTCACAACAAATGGTCAATCTTTACTGACTGACCATTTATTTTATACCAGTGCCTTATTAAGCACTTCCTTCATCGAACTTACAAAGGTAATGGTAAGTCCGTCTGTGATTTCCTTATCTAATTCCTGAATATCCGGTTTGTTTTCTGCCGGCACTAACACCTCTTTGATCTTAGCATATTTTGCCGCAAGAAGTTTTTCTTTCAAACCGCCGATCGGAAGAACTCTTCCTCTCAGTGTGATCTCACCGGTCATTGCAAGGTCTGCCCTTACCGGCTTCTTAATAATTGCGGAAAGGATTGCAGTTGCCATGGTAATACCTGCGGATGGTCCGTCTTTTGGTACTGCCCCCTCCGGAATATGCACATGAATATCGTTTTCCTGGAAAAATTCCGGCTCAACTTTATAGTCAGAAGCAATGGAACGAATATAAGTAATACCTGCCTGTGCAGACTCTTTCATAACATCTCCCAACTGTCCGGTAAGCATCAGCTCACCCTTGCCGGGCATTACATTGACTTCAATCTGCAGTGTATCGCCGCCCACCTGTGTCCAGGCAAGCCCACGGGAAATACCAATCTCATCTTTCTTATTTGCCATAAGATAGTTAAAATGCTCTTTTCCAAGAAAATCTGACAGATTCTTTGAAGTCACTGTAACTTTCTTTTTATCTTCTTCCATGATCAGACGTGCAGTTTTTCTGCATATCTGTCCGATGGTTCTCTCCAGGTTTCGAACTCCGGCTTCTTTTGTATAATTGTTGATGATCTTCTTAAGAGCCGCTGACTGGATTGTCAGTTTACCTTTCTCGATACCGTTCTCTTCCATCTGCTTCGGAATCAGATGTTCCTTTGCAATATGTTCCTTCTCATTCTCAGTATAACCTGCGATCTCGATCAGTTCCATACGGTCAAGAAGTGGTCTCGGAATGCCCTGAACATCGTTTGCAGTTGCAATAAACAGTACTTCTGAAAGATCCTGTGGAACCTCTATATAATGATCCATAAATCTGCTGTTCTGTTCCGGATCAAGCACCTCAAGAAGTGCCGCAGAAGTATCTCCTTTATAATCACTGCTGGTCTTGTCAATCTCATCCAGAAGCATCAGAGGATTGCTCACTCCTGCCTGCTGTAATGCTGCAGTGATCCTTCCCGGCATTGCTCCTACATAAGTCTTTCTGTGGCCCCGGATCTCAGCCTCATCTCTCACACCGCCCAGACAGATACGTACATATTTCTTATGCATTGCTTCTGCAATCGATCGGGCAATGGAGGTTTTACCTGTTCCGGGAGGTCCTACCAGACAAAGGATCGGACTTTTTCCCTTATGTGTCAGTTTGCGGACGGAAAGGAACTCCATCACACGCTCCTTCACATCTTTCAGACCGTAATGACCTTCCTGAAGTACTTTCCATGCTTCTTTCAGATCATCAGAATCTGTGGATTTCTTCTCCCACGGAAGTGCCAGCATGGTCTCAATATAACCACGCAGTACTGCATTCTCAGATACATTGCTGTTGGTATTCTTAAATCTCTCGATTTCTTTGCTGATCTTCTCTTTTACCTCATCGCCGGCCTGAAGTTCCTGGAGTTTCTTCTTAAACTCCTCTGCGTCATCCGCAGTATTATCCTCACCCAGTTCCTCACGTATCAGTTTCAGCTGCTCTCTGAGAATATATTCTCTCTGATTCTTATCAATTCTGGCCTTCACTTTTTTCTGGAGATCTCTGCCAATCTGCATGATCTCAATCTCATTTCCAAGGATTGCACCCAGAACTTCATAACGTTCCTCCAGTGTAAGTGCCTCCAGAATCTTCTGCTTATTCTGATAAGATAAAGGAATATTTACGGCAATCTGCTCAACCAGTTCCTCAACATTATCTATATTTAAAATCTGTGCTACCAGCTCTTTGCTGACTTTTCCATTTTCCATGCAGTATCTGTGGAATAATTCCTTAAGGCTTCTGTGCATGGCTTCCATCACTGGTTCCGGCATCTGCATTTCTTCTTCATCAACAGGTGTGATCTCACTTCTGATAAACGGAAACTCCTGCTCAAATTTCACAAGTGTGGCTCTTCCCGTTCCCTCTACAAGTACCCGCAAAAGATTCTGCGGAAGTTTCACAACCTGTTTGATATAGGCAATGGTTCCTACATGATATACACCTGCCAGATCCGGTGATTCCACCTCAGGATCAATCTGAGTAACCAGAAAAATCTTCTGGTCATGAAGCATGGCAGCTTCAATCGCCTTGACAGAACGCTCCCTGCTCACATCAAAATGAACGATCATCCCGGGAAGGATGGTAGTCCCCCTGAGAGCGATCGCAGGCAGCACTATATTCTGATTTGTCATTTATTGTTCAGTCCCTTTCATCAGGCTGTTTCCGGTTTATCCTTCTTGTGTGTCCGGGACGTTCTTCTGCTTCCGGCTGTCTTCGCCTGTGCAGGAGTTTCTCCGCGGACGATCTCCGGCTCACCGGTGCCATCTACTACATCTTTGGTAATTGTACACTTGCGGATCGTGTCATCTGACGGAATCTTATACATCAGATCCATCAGTGAACCTTCCATGATCGCACGCAAACCTCTGGCTCCTGTCTTACGTTCCAGAGATTTCTTTGCGACCAGTTCAAGTGCATCATCTTCAAAATCAAGTTCAACACCATCCAGTTCAAATAATCTGTGATACTGTTTGGTAAGTGAGTTCTTCGGCTCTTTCAGAATACTGATCAGCGCATTCTCATCCAGCGCATCCAGAGTTACAACTACCGGCACACGACCGATAAACTCAGGAATCAGACCGAATTTGATAAAGTCTTCCGGCATTACATCCTTCAGGATCTCACCTACATTTCTGTCTTCCTTAACAGAAACCTCTGCACCGAAACCGATGGACTTGGTATCCTGTCTGGACTCAATGATCTTCTCGATTCCGTCAAAAGCACCGCCGCAGATAAACAGAATATTTGTTGTATCAATCTGAAGAAACTCCTGATGAGGATGCTTGCGGCCGCCCTGAGGCGGAACACTTGCCACTGTACCTTCCAGAATCTTCAGAAGTGCCTGCTGTACGCCTTCACCGGAAACATCGCGGGTTATGGATGGATTCTCAGATTTTCTTGTGATCTTATCAATCTCATCAATATAGATAATTCCGTACTGTGCACGTTCAATATCATAATCTGCTGCCTGAATGATCTTGAGAAGAATATTCTCAACATCCTCTCCTACATATCCGGCTTCTGTCAGTGTGGTAGCATCTGCAATAGCAAACGGTACATTCAGAAGTCTGGCAAGTGTCTGAGCCAGCAGAGTTTTACCTGAACCTGTAGGTCCAAGCATCAGAATATTACTCTTCTGAAGCTCTACATCAGAATTTTTTGACGCAAGAATTCTTTTATAGTGATTATAAACAGCAACGGAAAGAGCCTTTTTTGCTGCATCCTGACCAATTACATAATCATCCAGAACTGCATGGATCTCTTCCGGTTTTAACAGATTAATATCAGAATTCAAAACCTCGTCATCATAAGGATTTAATTCTTCCTCCATGATCTCTGAGCAGATGCCAATGCACTCGTCGCATATAAATACTTTACCATCCGGACCTGCGATCAGTTTTCTTACCTGATCTTCTGTCTTCTGGCAAAAGGAGCATCTTACTTTTCCTTCTCTCATTTTTTCTGCCATGAATTTATGTCTGTCCTTTCTCTATACTAACTAATAAGACTCCTGTGACGATTCACAGGAGTCTTATCTTTCGCATTATTTATGCATGACTACACCGTCAATCAGTCCATATGCCTTTGCTTCTTCAGCAGTCATATAGTTGTCCCGGTCTGTATCACGCTCAACAACTTCTATCGGCTGACCGGTATTTGCAGCCAATAACTCATTTAAAGTTCTCTTTGTCTGTGCGATATGATCTGCCACGATCTGGATCTCTGTTGCCTGTCCCTGCGCACCGCCGGATGGCTGATGGATCATGATAGTGGAATGCGGAAGAGCAAATCTCTTTCCTTTTGCACCGCCTGCCAGAAGAAAGGCACCCATGCTGGCAGCCATTCCAAGACAAATGGTAGAAACATCGCATTTAATATACTGCATGGTATCATAGATTGCCATGCCGGCTGTTACGGAACCGCCCGGGCTGTTGATATACAGCTGAATATCTTTACCAGGATCTTCTGCTTCCAGGAAAAGAAGCTGTGATACGATCAGTCCTGCACTCACATCATTTACTTCCTCACCAAGAAAAATGATTCTGTCCTTCAGAAGCCTTGAATAGATATCATAACTTCTCTCTCCCCTGCTTGTCTGTTCAATGACATAAGGTACTAAACTCATATAAACGCCTCCATTTACGCGGCTGACTTTTTTCCGAAAGAGGCAGACATCTGAGCCTGTCTCTTTCCGGTTCTTAAAATTCGATTACTTTAAAATTAAACTTCCTTAGCAGCGTCAGCGATAACAGTAACTGCTTTCTGTACAGCCATGTCTTTCTTCATCTGCTCAAGTTCACGCTCTCCAAGTAATTCTTTTAACTTGTCAGCTTCCATTTTGTATGCTTCAGCCATCTTGGAGATCTCTTCATTTACTTCTTCCTCTGTTGGCTGAATGTTCTCAACTTCTGCTACTTTCTCAAGAACCAGTCTTGTCTGGATTCTCTTTAATGCCTGTGGTTTCATGTCTTCCATCATCTTGTCAGCAGTCATGCCTGTGAACTGGAAGTACTGATCCATGGATAATCCCTGAGACTGCATTCTTCTGCTGAAATCATCAAGCATCTGACGACACTGTGTCATAAGCATAGCTTCCGGAATATCCATCTGTGCATTTTCGATTGCTTTATCTACTGCTGCATCTTCTTTTGCACGTTTTGCTTCGTCTGCTTTTTTATCTTCAAGGTTTGTTTTTACATGCTCTTTGTACTCTGCAAGTGTATCGAACTCAGAAACATCTTTTGCAAAATCATCATCCAGTTCAGGAAGTTCTTTTGCTTCGATCTTCTTAACTGCGCATTTGAAGATTGCTTCTTTACCTGCAAGTTCTTTTGCCTGATATTCTTCAGGGAATGTAACTTTTACGTCTACATCATCGCCAACTTTAGCACCAACAAGCTGTTCCTCGAATCCCGGGATAAATGTGTTGGAACCAAGTGTCAGAGGATACTCTGTAGCCTGTCCGCCATCGAAAGGTACTCCGTCTACAGATCCTTCGAAGTCGATTGTTACGATATCATTTAACTGAGCTGCGCGGTCTTCTACGCTGATTGTTCTGGAGTTTTTCTCCTGCTCTTTCTTGAGTTCAGCTTCTACGTCTTCGTCTGTTACTGTGATTTCAGTTTTCGGTACTTCTACACCTTTGTAATCACCTAATGTAACTTCCGGTTTAACAGCAACTTCTGCTGTGAAGATGAATGCTTTTCCAGGCTCAGCCTGTGTAATGTCGATTGTCGGCTGGGAAACGATCTCAAGTTCGCATTCAGCTAATGCTTTGCTGTAGTGTTCCGGAATCAGAGCGTTAACAGCATCTTCAAGGAATACTCCTTTGCCATACATCTGCTCGATCATTTTTCTTGGAGCTTTTCCTTTACGGAATCCAGGGATGGAAATTCTTCCTTTTGCTTTCTGGTATGCATTCTGCATTGCTTTTTCTAAATCTTCAGCGGCAACTTCGATAGTAAGTTTAGCCATGTTTTTTTCCATTTTTTCCACCTGTAAACTCATGTTACAATGTTCCTCCTTAAATTCAGGTTATATTTTGCGACTGGTTTTTCAGCTGCGTTATATCATTCACAGTTTTTACCTATTTCTATATATTCAAGTCTGAGCTCCGCTCCCACCATTGCAGAAGCGGGAGAGTTACTGTTCACTCTGTGTCAGTAACGCAAGAAGTCTGTTTATAACTCAATTATATATTTACAGTCATTGTAGCAGTATAGCACAAAAAATCCAAAAGTGCTAGTGTTTTTTCGCATAAAAATAAGGGTTTTGGGATGTTTTAACGTGTGTAAACTACAGATTCTGCGATTTCTTTTGCTTTTTCTTCATTTTCGAGCTGTGAAATCAGGGAGAGTGCGAAGTCTACAGCCGTTCCCAGGCCGCGGCTGGTGGTTATGTTTCCGTCTACTACTACGCTGTCTTCACTTGTTACTGCGCCATCTTTGGAGAGAACTTCCATGAATGACGGATAGGAAGTTGCTTTGCGGCCTTTGAGGAATCCCAGTCCGGAAAATACGCTTGGAGCTGCGCAGATGGCTGCGATTTTTTTGCCTTTATTGTTGAAGTCTGTCAGGAGGTCGATGAGTGGTTTGTAACCGGCAAGGTATTTGGTTCCCGGCATTCCTCCAGGAAGAACGAGCATGTCGGCGTCGGCGAAGTCGGTTTCAGCGAATATGGCGTCGGTGAGCATGGTGATGCCGTGGGATGTCTGGATCCGGGTGGTTTCTTTGATAGATATGGTTTTGATGTCGATTCCGGCGCGGCGAAGAAGGTCTACTACGGTTAAGCCTTCAATGTCTTCGAATCCGTCGGCGAGGAAGATGTATGCTTTTTTACTCATTTTTTTGTGCCTCCTGATTGTTGTATTTTTTAAGATTTTTATCTTGTTTTTCTGAAATGGATTATAGCATTTTTTATGGATAGTTACAATGTTTGTTTGAGTTGCATAGAGACAGATGGCTTCGCGCTGGGAACTGGCAAAGTGTTACTTTTACCATATCTCTGGTTTCAAGTCTTTCGGCAATGGATCTGGATATGTTTCGCCGTTTAGGGTTTCCGTCAGTTCTTTTCTGGCTTGATTTGCCAGTTCTGGATTTTGTAAAAAATCCAGGGCAGTGAGAGCCATGATTTTGGCGGCGTAGAGCATTCCTTTGTGAGCTATTGAGGATTTGCCCTGGGCTACTGCCTGCCAGGAGTGGAGAGCGGTTCCTGCGGCGAATGTGGGGATGTTGAGGTGGACGGTTGGAACGATCCAGCTTACGTCTCCTACATCGGTGGAGTATTTGAGGTCGCTGTACAGATTTTGACAGGCGATTGGTTCGAAGATTGGGGTTTTCATTGCTTCCGGTGCTTTGGGACCAAAGTAGTCCCGGGCAATTGTAGGAAGTTGGTTTTTGTCCTGATCCGAGAGGGACTGCTGGAATTTTTGTGCGTAGGCATATTCCTGCTCTGTATATGGAATCGGGCCAAGTTTTTCCAAGTAGGTGTTCATATGGTCTGCAAGGATTTTACTGGAGATTAAATTGGAATAGGCAGCCACCTGACGGATTTCTACGGTAGTTTCGGTCATGAGGGCGGCGCCTTTGGCTATATTACATACACGGTTGTAGAGTTCTTTTACCTGAGTGATCTTCGGGGCGCGGATGGCGTAGAGTACTTGGGCTCTGGACTGGACTACGTTTGGGGCATCTCCGCCTGTGTCGGTGATGGCATAGTGGATTCTGGCTTCGTCTATCATGTGTTCACGCATGTAGTTTACGCCTACGTCCATTAATTCTACTGCATCCAGTGCGGAACGGCCTAATTCCGGGCACATGGAGGCGTGTGCCGGGGTTCCGTGGAATGTGAAGAAGACTCTGAAGTTTGCTTTGGTGCTTCCGTAGCATGCGCGTCGTCCCTGTTCCGGGTGCCAGCAGAGGGCGAGGTCACAGTCATCGAAATAGCCGTCGCGTACGAGAAACGCTTTGCCGCCTGCGTTTTCTTCGGCTGGGCAGCCGTAGTAGCGGATTGTTCCTTTCAGGTTGTGTTCTTTCATGAAGTCTTTTAATGCGATGACGGAAGCAAGGGTGCCTGTTCCGATAAGCTGATGACCGCAGCCATGACCACAATTATCAGTATGTCCTGAATCTGGATTTTGTTTCTTTTCTCTTTCCGGCACGCTTTCATATTTTGAATCTGATGTTTTTTCTTCCGGGATTCTCTCGGTAGTATCTGCTTTCTGCGAGAGTCCCGGCAGGGCATCAAATTCGCCAAGAAATCCTATAACCGGTTTTCCGGAACCGTATTCTGCAATAAATGCTGTTTCCTCTCCTGCCAGATTTGATTTTATGGAAAATCCCTCTTTCTTTAATGTCTGCTGAAGTAATTCAGAAGATTTATATTCTTGAAATCTCGGCTCCGCATACTCCCAGATTTTATCGCTGATTTTGGCATAATATTCTTTTTTATCTTCAATTTTTTCTGATATTTCTTTTATGTATTCATCCATATATTTTTCCTCTTGTCCCATGCTGTTTCCTACTTTCTTCTTCATTCCCCACAACATTTTTATCTATTTTACATTAAGCAGATATCATGTTACTGTTCACACACCACTATCCCGAGACATACAAGCCAAAATTCCATTGCCGCAGGCAATCTGGAATGAATTTTGTCTACGTTACTGTGAACGGAGTGAACAGTAACGATATCACCGTTTGATTTAAGTAAAATATGCGTTTTCATTATTTTTCATATATGCTATTATCATTATAGCACAAACTAAAGGATTGACACATTTTAACTCAATGGAGGAAATTTAAATGGAAATCGAACGTAAATTTTTAATATCCAAAGAAAATCTGCCAGCAGATCTTGATGCTTATCCACATCATAAACTCGAACAGGGCTATTTATCCACTGCACCGGTAGTCCGTATCCGCAAAGAGGATGATAACTACTATCTTACCTATAAATCCAAAGGTCTTATGACCCGCGAGGAATATAATCTTCCACTTACCAAAGAATCCTATGAACATATGCGTCCAAAAGCTGACGGAATCCTCATTTCCAAAACCCGCTATCTTATCCCGGAAAAAGATAGACTCACCATTGAACTGGATGTATTTGATGCTCCTTATGAAGGACTCTATCTCGCAGAAGTGGAATTTTCTTCTGAAGAACAGGCGCTCAGTTATAATCCACCCGTATGGTTTGGCAAAGATGTTACGAACTCCGGTAAATATCATAACAGTCGTCTGAGTCAGGGAAATTTATAATAAAATAAAACAGCTCCGAAATATTGTTCTGTTAATATGTATTTGCAGGAATTGTAGTAACTCTTAGGTTCTGGAAATTCGCGTTATAAAAAATCCGCTCACTGTCTGAGCCGCTTTGCGGCGAGTTTGAGCGGATTTTTTATGGTTTTAGCGGATTTTCAGAGCCTTAGAGTTACTGAGATTACATCTTTTTACCTTTTTCAGCAGCTCCATTCAGAGCTTCAAAGACAGCACTTCTGAATCCCTTCTGTTCCAGGATTCTTACTCCCTCGATGGTACTTCCGGCCGGTGAACATACCATATCCTTCAGTTCTCCCGGATGCATGCCTGTTTCCAGTACCATTTTTGCGCTTCCAAGTAAAGCCTGTGCAGCAAACTGATAAGCCTGTTTTCTTGGCATTCCCTGGGCTACCGCAGCATCTGCCATTGCTTCTATGAACATAAAAACATATGCAGGTGAACATCCGCTTACAGCACTTACTGCGTCCATCAGACGCTCCGGAACTACTTCTGTACGTCCAAAGCTGTCTGTGATCTCACAGATCTGAGCCAGTTCTTCTGCCGATACTTTCTCATTGGCACATACACCAGTCATACCCTCCCCAACCTGAGCAGGAGTATTCGGCATCATTCTTACCACTTTCAGAGGCTGTCCACATTTTTCTTCTAACCAGGCAAGAGTTTTCCCCGGCGCAATGCCTACAACTGTGTGTTCCGGTGTCAGTTCATCTTTTACTTCATTCAGCACTTCTTCATAAAACTGCGGTTTCACGGCCAGGAAAACCAGTTTTGTGTTTTTTACCACTTCATGGTTATCCAGGGTTGTAACCACTCCCAGCTTTTCTCTGCTTCGTTTGCTTCCTTCTTCTGTAAGATTGGAAACAATAATCTCATCTTTTTTATAAAGTCCTTTTTTCAGCATACCACTGATCATGGCAGAAGCCATATTTCCGCATCCGATAAATCCGATTTTCATAAATCTGCTCCTCTCTTGCAATTCCTGTTGTTTTCTGATAATTTATAACTGCTTTTTTCATATCTTTTTCTTGTTATAGATAATGATAATCATCCAGCAATCTGCCGTAAAATACTGAACAGTTACAGATAATTATAATTCATTACTGTCCAATATGACTGTAAAGGGACCGTCATTCACAAGCTCCACTTTCATATCTGCCCCAAATTCTCCCTGCTCGACAATATCAATGTGTTCTTTGCATCTGGCAATTATGTATTTGTACAGATTTTCAGCCATATCAGGGGCCCCTGCTCTTATAAAGGAAGGTCTGTTTCCTCTTTTACAGTCAGCATATAATGTGAACTGGGAAATAAGCAGAAGACTTCCGCCCACCTCCTTCAGGCCAAGGTTTGTCTTACCGTTTTCATCTTCGAAAATACGCATATTAACCATTTTATGGATCATTTTATCTGCGATTTCAACGGTATCTTCTTCTCCTACTCCGATAAGAACCATAAAGCCCTTGCCTATCTGGCCTCGTACTTCACCATTAATTGTCACTTTTGAATGCATTACTCTCTGAATTACAAAACGCATAATTCACTCTCCTTAATCAACGGATTTCTGTCTGTTGATAGATAGCATAGCACATTTTTATCCGTTTTTCCATTGTAAAGTGTCACCTTGCAGCTGTTATCTCAAAATCTTGTGTTACTGTTCACTCCGTTCACAGTAACTTAGCCAAAATTCATTCCAGATTGCCTGCGGCAATGGAATTTTGGCTTGTATGTCTCGGGATTTTGGCATATTCATGCCAAAACACCTCGCGGGATAGTGGTATGTGAACAGTAACAATTTTGTTACTTGCACTCGTCACTCCATTCTCAGTAATGCTGCACAATTTCCTTTCATCATCTTATAGTAAACCGGGATCAGAAGTGCACAGGCTCCGATCCACGCCATTGGGCTGGCAATACATACAGATGTATATCCGATAATTCCGGAAAGACCTACTGTTGCAGCAATTCGCATAACCAGTTCAATCATACAGGCAGCAAAAGGTGCTTTGCCATTCTGCATGCTCTGGATGGATGTACGGTATACTGCCAGCAGTCCAAGCACAAAGTAAAAGGGAGCTACGATCGTCAGATACATATCTGAATAGTGATAGATTTCTTTTGTGGGATCTGAGAGAAACATTCTTACGATCGGATGTCTCAGCAGCAGAATTCCAATACACATGATCAGGTTAAATGCTTCTGTCTGAATCAGACATGCGCGCACGCCCTGACGGATACGGTCCCATCTGCCTGCACCAAAATTCTGAGCCACATAGTTGGAAATTGCGGTCATCATTGCATTGTTTACCAGTACAGAAAGCTGGTCTGCTTTCGATGCTGCGGTATATCCTGCAACTGCTGCAGTACCCAGTGAGTTTACCACTGCCTGCATGGCAAGCTGTCCGATACACATGACAGACATCTGGAATCCCATAGGAAATCCGGTCTTTAAATGCAAAATTGCGGTATCCTTTAAATCTGTAAAATCTTCTCTGTGCAGATGCAGGATTGGGAAATTTTTTAATCCCACTACCAGACTCAGCACTGCCGAAAAAAACTGTGACAGAATAGTCGCCCATGCAGCACCGGCCACCCCCATATGAAACGGTACAATAAACAGAATATCAAGAAAAATATTTAATACAGATGAAAATACCAGGAAATACAATGGTGTTTTACTGTCTCCCAATGCGCGGAGCATATTTGAGATCATGTTGTAGAAAACGGTAGCACCTGTACCAAGCAAAACTACAAACATATAGTCGTATGCTTCACCGGAAATATCAGCAGGAATCTGCATCCAGCGCAGAATCTGATGAGAAAGCAGACAGCAGGTCAGTGTCAGTACTACTGTAAAGGCAATACTCAGAAGTGTGGAAACCGCAACGCTCTTGCGCATTCCTTTTTCATCCTTTGCCCCGCATTTCTGTCCCAGACAGATACCAAACCCACCTGTAAATCCATTGATAAAACAGAATACAAAATAAATAATAATACTGGTGGAACCTACTGCTGCCAGGGAGTCTGCTCCCAGCGTTTTTCCTACGATCACAGAGTCCGCCAGTGTATAAAAAAGCTGAAACAGATTTCCCAGAATTACAGGAATCGCAAATTTCAGCAGTGACCGGAACGGATTACCTGTAGTCAGATCCATTTCTTTTGATCTTGCCATGTTTCCTACTCCTCTCCTTGCACGATGTGCATACCAACGTTATAATTGTGGTTATAACAAGCATTGTAATGAATATATCCTGTGATAAATTGTCAGATCGTGTTGATGATCATGCTTCTGTGAGCAATTCATCACAGCGTACATATAATAAAATCGGAGAACTGTAATATGGCTATGCGTAAAATTCTTGTAGATGAAACCAACCGCGAACTTTGTGAACATGGAACTGTCGGTTTTCCCATGACCGTTAATCATGATGACCTGTGGGCATTTGAGGGAAAAAGTGTACCTATCCACTGGCACAATGACCTGGAGATCAGTCTTCCCAGAGAAGGAGAAGCTATCTATCAGGTGTATCAGAAAAGCTACACTGTAAGACCTGGAGATGTTCTTCTTCTGAACCGTAATGTACCTCATAGCTGTCATTCATCTAATAACAGTCATGCCAGATACAGTACCTTTCTGGCACGTCCGGATTTCATATATGGCGAATACGGAAGTGATGTGGAACGCAGATGTTTTCGTCCTTTCCTCCAGAATTCTTCTGTTCCCTGCATCCTTCTTGCTTCCGGAAACTCATGTACCCGGACTGTGATCCAAAAGCTCAATGAAACAGAAGCCCTCTTTGATCAGAAGACCTTCTGTTATGAGTTGAAGATCAAGGGGCTTCTCTGTGAAATTTTCGGTATGATTCTCTGCGAACACCAGAATGATCTTGCAAAATTTGTTCCAGCCAACCAGCTGGAACTGGAAAGGCTGGAACAGATGCTGGATTATCTTAATACGCATTTTGAATCCGTAATCTCTCTGCAGGAGCTGGCAGACCAGGTTCATCTGTCCAAAGAGGTCTGCTGCCGCCTGTTCAAAAAAATGACCGGCAAAACAATTACCGGCTATCTGGAAGAATATCGTGTCAACCAAAGTCTGCCACTGGTTCAGAGCTCCCAATATTCTATGATCCAGATTGCAGATATGACAGGCTTCAGCAATGCCAGCCGTTTTGCCCGGGCATTCCGCAGACAATTCGGATGCAATCCCGGTGAATACAATTCTCTTAAGCTGCAAAAGTGCTAGAGCGTGTCTGAAAAATGCTTTCTGCAAGATGTGCGTCACAATTTGTGGGATATTTTGCCCGGATGAGGGCGCCGTAGCGGGCTACGGCAACTGAATTCGGGTGAAATATCCCGCAAAGTGGGGCGTGCAGATTGCGGGAATGATTTTTCAGACACGCTCTAACCTGTATCTGTTCTTTTATATGGTTATCCTTCTGCCTCATGGATATTATATTAGAATTCTATATCAGAAACCATTCCGGAATTGATTTACATGATACAGATATTGACTTTTTCAGACCTATTATTTTCAAAAAAAGAACAGCCCCTCTGACTTATTATACGTCAATGAGACTGTTCTTTTTATTATTCGGGGGCAATCCGATATTCGTAATCGAGGCAGGGAACTTACTTGATTCGGTTAAAGTCCCAGCGTATCATTTACCAGAATCACATGGATTCTGTCTTTATGTCTGGAATATCTGGTGATCAGGAACTGACAGCAGATGGTATCCGGGGATTTGCAGTTAAAGCATTTTCCGGTTTCCTTACATGGAGTTTTGATATCAAATCTCTGTGCATTAGCTGTAGCTGCTACATTTCTGGCACGCTTCATTGCGCTGTCAAGATCCGGACAGACTTTGTTTATACCTACAATAAAGATTACTTTTTTCGGACCCTGGGCAATGCAGGATACACGGTTGGAATTGCCATCAATATTGACAAGGACACCATCATCTGTGACTGCATTGGCACTGGATAAAAAGAAATCTGCATCATAGGCTGCCATAAGTCCCTCACGAGGTTCAAGCTTTGCGCGGTCAATATAATTATAATCTCCATCCTGCAAAGCTTTGACCAGACCGATCTCATGTGCACTCATGCATCCGCCCATGGCGATTGTGCTTCCGTTTGGGATCAGTTCCAGGGCCTGCTTTAATGCTGCTTCTTTATCTTGTGCATAATACCCGGACATATTGCGGGATTCCAGTCCCTTGATCACTGTTTTTGCCAAAAGTTCGTTTCTTTTTTTCATGTTTGCATCCATTGTTGTATCCTCCCTAATGTCTGGAGCATGCAGATTGTAGAAATTATTTTCAAACACGCTCTGGTTTTAATTGTTGTCCCAATCATACCATATTTCCGGTTTCATTTCTATTTTAACCGGATAAACACTGTACTTTTTTTTATTACGATTTATTCACATTCTCCAATACCACCAGAAAACGTAGTAGATGATCCGCTCTGTACTCTTTGTACGACACTGCCATCTCGTGCATCGATTGTGAGAAGCGGTACACCGATGCGATCCATAGTAACGCTGTCTATAACCATTTCATCACCGCTATCTGTGTAAGCCACCGGTTCTTGGGAATTCCAGGTTCCATAGAAATCCCATACCGGGATCAAGCTTCCCTCTGTGTTGCTGTTGCCCTCTCGCACACGCATATATCCAAGCTGAACTTTTGTTATCGTCATTTCAACTGTCTGTGCATCAATAGAGGGATAACGTGCGAAGAAACTTGTGCCATCTACTGCCAGCAGACGGTTTTCCTGCTCTGTCATAATCTGCATGGTGATTGTTTTTTCAAAAATGTCTTTGATTTCATCAAATGGCAGAAGAAACACTGCTTCGTCCGAAGCATCTGATACCTCAATCGGATCACTGTGGTCAAAACTCTGAAGTGTTCCGCTGCAGAAAACCATTGTCAGCGATTCATTATCCCATCCCTTGCACTGCGATTCATGAAAATTATCGTCTTCATCTATCCAGGGACGAGATAATTCATCATATGGCAAATAAGAATTCCGTATATAATTAACAGGTACGCCATTGACCATTCTTTCAAAGAAAAAAGTGTCCTTTTCCAAAGTGCTGTTTTCTTCTGTGAGTTCTTTTGATGCACTGTCAAACAGGCACCATTCTCCGGAAACAATATCCTTTACATAATTTTCTGCATCTTCTTCAGTCATATTCTGGTTTCCTGCTTTTATATAATTCTGGAATCGTTCTGCTCTTTGTTCTTTCTCGTCCTGAGACAGGTTTTCTTCTTTCACGTCATCAAACGCAGAATATTTTTCCCAAAGGCTAAGTACTTCTAAATTTTGAAATGTACCGGTATATTGATACGTCAGTCCATTCACCTCATATGTTTCTACCAATCCATCATCATTTTGTTTCAGCAATTGCCCTTTGACAAAAGTATCCAGTACTTTCTGTGGCTCTTCTTCTGAAATTGCGACTTTTTTTACATTTTTCAGGCATATAGCATCCACATCCGGCACTTCGACCGGAGCATTGGCTGTCAAAGTAAATTTCATAGGATTCTTCTGATCTGTCCGTTCTGCTGTTCTTAAGTCAGACTGTATTATTGTCTGGTATTTTTCCGGAGCCTGTACCTGTTCGGCAACTGTCTTCTGAACTGTTTCTTTCTCTTTATGTTCCTCTGTTTTTGAATCAGTCTTATCCTTTTCTTCTACAACAGCAGAATATACAACCTTGTCACATCCTGACATTGTCAAAAAATTCATACACAAAAAAGCTCCCAGAAATATTTTTACTTTCTTCATTTCTTTCTCATCCTTTCTTAATTTTTCAAAAAAGGTACCCTCTTCATATGAGAAAAGAGTACCATACTGTCTTTCCAATGTATTCATCAAGATGTAAACAAGTTGTAAATTCCATCTGCTTGATCAGGTTAATTCTTTATCTTTTTTATCAAATATCACTCTTACTTTTGTTCCCGCGCCAATCTGACTTACGATGTCCAGTCTGGCTCCATGGACTTCTGCAATCTTAACACATAGTGCCAGTCCAAGCCCTGCTCCGCCCTCCTGGCGGCTTCTGGATTTGTCTACCATGTAAAAAGCTTCTGTGATTTTTCCCATTTCTTCCTGTGGGATTCCCCGACCGTTATCTGCGACTTCCAGAATTTTTTTGCCTGATTCTTTATATGCTTTCAGAATAATATAACCTCCTGGTTCTGTAGCATGCAGAGCGTTGTCTGTCAGATTTACGATCAGGCTTTCCATTAATTCTTCATCCATTTTCAAAGAAAAATCTTCGTATTCTGTCTGTAATTGTATCTGTTTCTGCGCTGCCTGTTCTGCTTCCAGTTGAGCTACCTGTTTCAGCAGTTCTCCTATAGCGTGTGACTCCATTTTTATCGAGTCATTCTGATGGAGTCCCAGCATCTGAAGCATTTTGCCGGAAAGTTTTTCAAGTCTTTTTCCCTCGCGGCTGATATGTTCCAGAGCGCAGTCTTTTTGTTCATCGTTTAGTTTTACATGCCGCAGAGTGTCTGAATATCCAATAATAGAAGTAAGAGGTGTTTTCATTTCGTGGGCAAGTGCTCCCATAAGCATTTCCTGTTTTCCGGCTACTTCCTGCAGTTTTTCCATTTGCTGTACGGTCCGCTTCATCATTAGATAGATAAACAGACCAGCAATGCAAAATACTGCCAGATAGATTCCCAGGAACCAGACTGCCGTCTGTCTCAGTTCAGTAAACATAGAAGTAACATCACGAACTGAAAGTATTTCGTAACCCTCTGGATTTGTAAGCAGCGCATGCTGTAAAAGTAAGTATTTGTGATTCAGTTTCTGGATTTTGTACTCATAGGAATCCGTTTTGTTGTTTAAACCGAGATTATCCATGCTGACAATCTCATAATCTGTGCGGTTTACTACGGCTTCTTTACTTTCGGAATTAATGAGGAGCATTTTCTCACCGCAGCATCTCAGAAACTGGAATTCCAGATAAGATTTTTTTCCTGTTTCTGACATCTGCTCATATTTGCTGTTGTCCCAGAATTGTTCCAGGAGATTTTTTCCATTTGCAAGCTGTCGTCCATAGGTTTCAGCAGCATTATTCAGGCTTCTTTTTCCTGTGACATACAGGCTCAGGACACCGACCGGTATCAGAGAGCACAAAAGTGTTATCAGCATAAGTGCTACTGTCCGTTTCCACAACTTCATAGCGGTTAGTCCTCCAGTCGATAGCCAAGTTTTGGGATTGTTTTTATTTCATCGTACAACTCCAGTTTCTTGCGGAGCTGGCCGATATGCACGTCTACAGTTCTGCTCTCTCCCAGATATTCTTCGCCCCAGACACGTTTTAATAGTTCTTCTCTTCCAAGTGCGATGTTTTTGTTCTGTAAGAGCAGGATAAAGAGATCGTATTCCAGTGGTTTCAGGTTTACGGGAATCCCATCTTTCAGGATCTGATGACTCTGGAGATCTGCCTGAATATTTTTGATTGTGAGAATTCTCTTTGCACGGCCGGTTCTTTCAAGGATCTTTTCAATCCGTACAAGAAGTTCCAGCATTTCGAAAGGCTTTACCATATAATCTTCTGCACCGAGTTTCAGGCCTTTTACTTTGGATGCTACGTCATCTTTTGCAGTAAGGTAGATCACCGGGAGATTCTTTGCGCGGAAATCTTCCATCAAAGCAAAGCCGTCTCTGCCGGGAAGCATAATATCGACGACTGCAAGGTCTGCATCTTCGTTCCATAGCAATAAACGCTGGGCTTCTATTCCGTCGTAAGCAGCTACTGTTTCGTATCCGGCTATGGTCAGATTCATACATAGTAATTCAGAAATCGCTCTGTCATCTTCGATTACCAGGATTTTGTTTTTCATTTGGAGATTACCTCGAATAATTACTATAAGCCACTACATTCATGTTTTAAGTGAATGCGAATGATTTTGTCCGCTCATACCATGAATATAATGGCTTAACTTTGTTTCATTTTTTTATATAAACAGTATAAGGATTATGCTATTTTTTCTTCAACATTTTCCAAACTGTACAGCATATCCGGATCAATATCCAGACATTTACTGCAATCCCTGTCCCCGGATACATCCCATGCTAGAGTATCATTTAAAATAGTACATGCGTTCATAAAAAAATCTATATTTTTTAATGGAGCAAATACTTTTTTATCTAACAATGGCTTTGCATCGTAACATACTATTTTTCCATCTTCAAAATATACATATACTGTATAATCTTCATATGGAATTACCTGAACAATATCATATAACATACTAGATGCCTCCTCAATTATACTAATGGGTTAATTCTATTAAGTGGAAGACCATCTTTAGAAAGCTCCCAGTTCTGCATCAATTCGTCCTGATGAATTACACACCATGCAAGAATCAGTTTCAGTTGTCTGGATGGTAATGCTCCTTTTATTACTCTTGCTTTGTCTATATCAATCACTGCTTTATTCCCATTATACTCAGCATGAAAATGTGGTGGATTATGGTCTTCATAATACATTGTAATTCGTATTCCGTAAAATAATGAAATTTCCGGCATTTCGCATTCCTCCTTTATATAAACCATTATACCAATTACACATGATTTTGAACATCATATATTTTTATATTTTGTAACTATCTGCATTCCTATCTTATCTGTAGTGTAAATCTATCTCCTATTGGTACTCCGGCGTCTGTGGGGTTTTCACCATCGTCATATACGTAGCCTGCAAATTCTTCGTAGACATCATCTGAGGAATCTTTATCAGTTTTTTCTTCGAATACCTGATGGGCTGTATCATTTTTTACTTCATATAATTGTAATGTGATTGATTTTGCTTCCGGGGAGATTTCTTTGTAGCCGGTGAATTCAGGGTCTATGGTTTGTTGGAATACAGTTTCCTCACCATTTCTTCCGGTTTCCTGATAGCAGATTTTGTTTCCCTGATCGTCTGTTCCGATCAGATAATAGTCACTGTCAATATACACTGTTCCATGATATGTTCCGTAAATTGTACTTTCGAATGGATTCCATCTGAATTCTGTGAGATTCAGAATGTTGGAATCAAATTTAATGTTCTGATCCAGATTTATGTCTACGGTGTTTTTCTCCAGTTCTTCTTTTGATGTTGTGAGTTTGAATGCATAAGGTTCTGTATCGGCCTGTATTTTCTGAATGTTTTCCCATGTTTCGGCATCGGCCATTGCAATCGGCCATACTTTAAACTCTATGTTTACAGTTCCCTCTGTGTTGATTTCTTCTCCGATTGTGAAGTCTTCTACTGTTATTGAATTTTCTGACAGATCATTGTTATTGACTGTTCTTTGGCCCAGGCCCTGCTGGATTTCCTGACCGTTAATTCGTACTTCTGTAAATAAGATTTTGTCCTCTATTGTATCCTGTGTATCTGAGTCTGTATTCTGGGCGATCAGGTCTTTTTGTTCTTTTCCAATGTGATTCTTGTTGTTTAAATCTTCGCTGTCTGAATATGCGATCCATAGATTCTTGCTGTCCATTACAATCTCATTCAATGTTATGGTGATTCCATCTCTTGAAATGCTTTTTCCCACAACATTTGTATAAAAATCAGTGTCACCATTCTCGATTCCCAGTGCCTGTCCGATCCAGGAGGTTACTCTCTGTAATGCCGCTTTGACCTCTTCCTGATACCTTAATGTGCCTCCAACCATAATAAGCAATATAACCCCGGCGGCTACTGTTTTCCAACTCCTTTGTATATGGAAAAAACGATGCTGTTTTTTCCATGGTCTGGAAGCTTCGTAAATATATTTATCATCCAGATCACCAATCAGTTCTAATGTCTTAAATCCTTTTTCCATATAAATGTTTCACCCTTTCCCATAGTTTCTTTCTGCTTCGATAGAGGCTGGATTTGATTCTGCTTTCTGAAATTCCATGCCGGGCTGAAATTTCACTGATGCTGTCCATATACCAGTAGCGTCGTATGAAAATGTCACGGTCACCTTTTTTCAGGGATTCCAGAAATTTTTCAAGAATTTCCAGAATCTCTTTTCTCTGGATTTCATCATTCAAAGAATATGCTGTTACATCCTCTATCTCTTCCAGTTCTTTGCATAATTCTAATATGTGCTCTGTTGACCGTTTTGCAGCTTTTTTCCTGCGAAAACAGTCAATTGCCAGGTTTCGGGTTATTTTTCCAAGAAAAGCAGACAGAATTGCCGGTTTTCTGGGTGGTATGGAACTCCATGCAGCCAACCATGTATCATTGACACATTCATCGGAGTCTTCCTTATCATACAGAATATTCCAGGCAATGCTGAAGCAGTACCTGCTATACTTTTCTTCGGTCGCCTGTATGGCTTTTTCTGATCTGTCAAAATACAGATTGATAATTACTGCATCTTCCACTTTTTTCACCTCACGTTTCTTTTATTTTGCCTTCATAAAATAAGACGGATTTTAGATGGTAAAGTTGCAGTTTTAATAAAAATAATTTTCTTTTTTCAGAGTAAACAATACACTGTCGAAAAGTCAACCTGTCTTTTCACAATTTCGACTAGAGAAATGAA
This sequence comes from Blautia sp. DFI.1.216, assembly GCF_020594215.1. NCBI lineage: Bacteria > Bacillati > Bacillota > Clostridia > Lachnospirales > Lachnospiraceae > Blautia > Blautia sp. DFI.1.216. The sequence goes on along the minus strand of NZ_JAJDML010000019.1, from coordinate 33,569 downwards.
GTATATTCTGATAAAATGAGCATATAAAGGAGGATAAGCGAAAATCCTTACAAATGATAAAAGCCAAAAGAACAGCCGAAAACATTTTCAAAGCACAAATGAGGACTATACTTAACGAATAAGGGAGTACCTTATGGCAAACGCTAAACACGAAGATGCTGTTATGAAAATGGGCTTCGACTATTTTCGGAATACGATTCTTAAGACTCTGGGAATTGATTACCAATATGAAGAAATCGGACCAACAGAGTTGGTGGAACTGACTATTCAGTCTTTGTATATGGACTTTACCTTTCTGACTACGGGTGGGTTCTATATACATACAGAGTTTCAGACTACGGATAAAAAAGAAGCGGATTTGCGAAGATTCCATGCATATGATGCAGTATATTCCAACAAGACAGGGAAGAAAGTTATTACTTACGTCATTTATTCCGGAGGGATTACAAATGTGAAATCTGAACTGGACTGTGGGTTATATACTTACAGAGTGCAACCGATTTATCTGAAAGACAAAAATGCAGATGAAGTATTCCGGAAATTAAAGCAGAAGCAGGATAACGGTGAAGCTTTTACTGAAGATGATTACGCAGCTCTTTCCCTGACACCATTGATGTCCGGAAAAATGAGCCGCAAGGATATGTTTAAAGAAGCTATTCGTCTGGCAAAACCCAATATTGAGCTGAGTGCTGAAAAGACAACTGCGATGTTGTATACATTGGCTGACAAATTCTTAGATAGGGCAGAGTTAGACGAAATTAAGGAGGTAATCAGAATGACCAGACTTGGACAGATGTTAATGGATGAGGGCATGGAAAAGGGTATCGAACTCAACCAAACCGACTCTATCAAAAAACTTATGAAAAATATGAACCTGACTATTGACCAGGCAATGAACGCTTTGGAAGTTCCAGAAGATAAACGTGAAAAATACCGCAAGACAATTACTCCTGACAATTGATTGATAAAAAATCCCGTTGCATTGTCTCATTTCAAGTCAATGCGGCGGGATTTTTATCATTTTAAATATCACTGAAAGTAACGAGAACGCAATACGCAGTTATTCAGATGCCGTGGATAGATATTTTTATATCTGTATGTACTCAGTACAATCCCCATCAGTCCATAGGAAACTATAATGCAGCTTCCTCCTGCTGATAAAAAGGGAAGAAATGTTACTGATTGTGGAAATATGCCCAGATTTTCCAGGATATTTATAAAAAAGTTTATAAGGAATACAATTCCACATCCACATCCCATCATCATGCCAAGCTGATTCTTCTGTCTCATGGCAGTATTAAAAACTGCGAAAATCAAAACTGCCAGAACACAGCATAAAAGTATGGCTGCAATTGTTCCATATACAGATGACAGATAAGTCAGAATATAATCTGCATTAAAGGCCGGCAGATTTCCCATTACATCTGATCCACTTTTCCCTATCCATTTATTCTGCTGCCAGAATGAATGCAGCATTTCGGTGAAATAATCCTCTTCTCCACCACCTGAAAAAACAGCCTGTAAACGTGCAATCTGATATTCTGTCAGGCTGCTGCTCAGATACCTGATCAGAAAAGCAGCCACAGGCATAGCCAGAAAACCAGCCCAGATTCCGCACATGGCCCTCTTTTTTCTCACAGTGAACCAGTTCTTTTGAATTGCGATTGTCAGCATAACCAGCATAGATGCCAGCATCATACAAGCCGTCATAAACGCCGGCATGGCATAGACCAATATAACCGGTGCAATCATCCATATGATTGCTCTCATCAAGCCCTTATATCCCCATCCATGATATTTATACAAAATTGCTCCATATATGGGAACATAAAACATCATCAGAGTCTGCATGGATATTCCTCTTCCACCTGGCAGTACAATGAAGTATCTCGCTCCATTCAACTGATAGCCACCCAACAAGGTAACCAGGCAGGCAGACAGTAAAACGACGGCAATTATTTTCGAAAATCTTGCCAGTACAGTGTAATCCAGAAGATATAAAATCATCATAACTGCAAGTCCGATCACAACATGGAACACATATCTGTCCGAACCGGCCGCAGCGTTCTCACTGATTTTTCCGGCAATCCCTGCATGTATCAAAACGCCTGCAATGCTGATAAGAATGATTATCCCCAGAAGTTTCCATGCAATCTGAGGTCTGTGGACACTGTCAAGAGAGATTCCTGTTTCCACAGGATCTCCCATATCCCGGACAGCTTCCCTCTCTGCCTGTTCACGATCCATGCCTGCATGCATATTTGCCTCAATCTGATCTTCTATATGATCCTGAAATTCCTGTTTTACATAAGGCCGCGCTTTTTTACAGCGAATCTGTTCCAGTAATGTTTTCAGATATTCGTCCATAGATCACACCTCCATTACAAGCACGCTGGTCACTGCTGCAGAATACTCTTTCCATTCTTCTACTTTCTTTTCCAGAAATCCCCTTCCCTGTCTGGTCAGGCTGTAATACTTTCTGGTCTTTCCGGCTGCCTCCTGTTCGTATACTGTCAGAAATCCTTTATCCTCCAGACTGTGCAGTAACGGATACAGAGTTCCTGCCTTCAACTCAAACACGTTCTGAGATTTCTGCCGCAATGTATCAATCATCTCATATCCATACATGTCCTTTTCTGACAGCAATTTCAGTATAAGCATTGTCATACTCCCGGAAACCAGCGATTTTTCAATAGCCATAGTATTCACCTCCTGTTGTATAGGTTATCTATATATCGGTTATCTATATAATATAGAAACCTGCATGCTATGTCAACTGTTTCCGGGATAATTTTGATTTAAATTTCTCTACTGGTAGCTACATACTTTTTTTCAGACAGAAAAACCTATGTGAGAGAATATAATGGTATCGTAATTTAAAACACTCCAAAGTTACTATCCTTCTCTGCTAATAATTTTTTCCAGGGTTCATACTCTCTCATATAATCAAAGTCTTCCTCGTTTCTGAAACCTTCCAGCAATTGCTTTGCCAGCTGAAAAGTGCCCTTCACATTTTTCTCGGCAGTTACAATATTCAGCATTGGTACACATTCATTATAACTTCCCATTTCAAAAACATTGGCTAATGTACACACTTTTTCTGCAAGAAATCTTGCATATCCGAGATCATTTTCTTCAACAAACTCCTTTTCAGTTACTACCAATTTCTATTTTGCTTTTGGATACTCAGTACAAAGCAGGCGGTAAGGTTTTTCATCTTCTTCAATTTCTGGAAAACGTCCAATTGGCTCATAGAACCGATTGTCATTTTCATCATCATTGCACATAGATACTTCTCCTAAAAGAACATCTCCACTTCCTTCTTCCACATGAAAATCATGATACATATATGGGTATATGGTAATGCTTTCTCCTGGAGTCAACTTTATCTGAGTTCCAGCTGGAACTGTATATTCATGTCCGTCACAGTTAACAGTTACATCCGTGTCAGCAAACTTTCCATCTTCTGTGGAATTATACACAGTAATCAATACATTTCCACCTCCACGGTTGATAATATCTTCCATTTTATTCCAATGAAAATGCATAGGCGCCATTTGTCCCTCTTTTACAACTAGCAATTTTTCTGCATACGTCTTTGTATATTTGTCCATTTTCAGATTACCATTACGGATAGTAATTAATGAAAACCCAATCTCATCAAATTTTCCCAATCCATAATCTGTAATATCCCAACCTAACATATTATCACGGATTTCATCATATTCAGAGCCTTTATTATTCCATTCTTCTGGAGTCCACTTGCAAAAAGGTGGAATTTCGAATCCATGCTCCTGAATCAGTTCTTCCATGTGTCTAATTTCTGAATTAATTTTTGATCTTTTCATTTTTATGTCTCCTTTTATCTTGTTTGTATTGAGTAACTAATTGTAATGCTTCTTCTTTTACTTTTTTTATTTCTTTTCCTTCAAGAAAGCTGAGCCTCAACTCTATATTTTCTGTTTCAAAAGGATTCAACATATGTAAATCCCCTTTTTCCAAATGATATGTCTTTCCAAGCACACTGGAATTAGCAGGCTCTAAACCTATTACATAATCACCAGAAGCTACTGATTTCCACTGCATAAAATATGGTAGATATTTCTGATTAAATTGTATTTTTATTCCTATTCCCAACCTCTCATTGATGACTGCCGCAAAAGTATTTCCCTCTTTATCTGCTGAAAGCTCATGTATAAAAACACATTCCGGCTCATTATCGGCAGGTTTCTCCATTTTACTCCAAAGGCCGATTTGTTTTTCTGCTACATCATCACGGGGGATTACTTCTTTTGTCGGAAGAATAATCTCACAGTCTTCGTTCAAAAAAGGATATCCCACATTAAAATGATAAAGAAGCATCATTGTTTCTTCCCGAAAACTTTCATTTGTAATACAATCTTTTATTACAATTTCCGGTACTCCAAAAGTCGTTTCAATACTACGGCGTAAAATCATATTCTCACCAAATAATTCTGCTTCTCTCATTTCACCACTAATGTTTATTATATATTGAGGCTCATCACCGTCTGTCCAATATGTATCTGCGCCAACATGTTCAGCCGGTGTTGTCCGCATTCTTCCATGCATTGGATATTCTTTCCCATCTACCAAACACGGTGCACAAATATTTTCCAGACCACAGGTGAATAACATTCCTCCCATGATACTGCGCTGTGCCTCTGCACCATGAGTATCATAATGATTTCTTCCTGTGAGCCCAGGTTTAGATAAAAAACTAATATTATATCCTTTCCAATTAACTTCTGCTATATCCAGGCACTTATCAATCATAACGGAAAATGATAATCGGTCATTTTTCACTTCATATGCCTGAAGCCCTTCTGCACGACCTTCTTTATATACAACTGGTCTTACCGACATAAGCTGCTGAGCACTTCCTACATAACTCATTAATTCTTTTCTAACCATAAACATATCCTCATATAAATTATGTCACCGTATCTGGTAAACACTTCTAACACGAATTCCCGTTGAATTACCTCTCAAAATTTTCACCGTTCTACTATTGCTATTCAGATCAAAATAATTGTCAGAAAGAACCAGATCCTGATTTTCATTTTGGATTTCAACACTCTTTGCATAGGCATTAGCAGTAACCGTAATTTCATCATTGTTTATTGAAAAACTCAGTTTTGGATCTTCATATCGGAAGTACTTTGGATATGAAAAAATTGTAGTTCCCTCCGAAATCTTTTCCCCTGCTTCCCATGCTTCGTAGCTGACATACTCACAGAAAACATTTATTTCCGGAAGTTTTACTTTCTCCAGCCACTGACCAGACATAGGAGAAACCACAACTATATTCTCCTCTTCCCGTAAAATCTGTGCTTTTGCATTTCTGATCTGCCATTTTACCAGTATCTTTCTAGTCTCCATAGTCTCATTAGCCACATGTAAACGGATAGATTTCGGGAAAACAAAATGCTGTCGATTCATATTTGCTTCTGCAGTCATCCAACTTTCTTCCTCGCAGGAGATCATCACAGGGGCAAAAAATCGTTTCGCATAATAATGAAGCGCCTTCCATCGCCCACAGTAATCAATGGATGACCACGAAATCACCGGCCAACAGTCATTGATCTGCCAGTATACGGCACCCATGCACCTTCCCCGGTTTCTGCGAAAGTGTTCCACACCGTAACGGATGGCATCGGCCTGAAGAAGCTGGGAAGCATAAAGAACTGTCTCAAAGTCTCCCGGATATCTGTACATCTGTTGCATATAGTTCATGATTTTTCCATTGGCGCCGTAATTTCTCTGGTGTTTTTCCATCACATAACTGAAAATATTCCAGTCTGCCGGATCATCTGTAAATGTATCAATTGTCTTTTTACAGGGAAATGATTGGAATCCAAATTCTGATAAATACCGGAAAAAGAATTTCCTGTATTCGGGAAATGGTCTGTTTCCATGCCATACCTTCCAGTAGTGAACATCACCCCTTGCCGGATCATTTGGTTCATCAAAAGAGCCTCCTGAGGATGGGCTTGCAGGCCAGTAAAAGGTCTGATGATCATGATCTTTCAGGATTTCGGGGATAATACGTTCATACATCAGAAGATAATCTCTCACTTCTGTATGCTTCGTTACCCAACACCGTTCATCTACAAACATCTCCATCTCATTATTGCCACACCACAATGCCAGTGACGGATGATGGCGAAGACGTTTTATATTGTCAATAAATTCCTGGCGGATATTTGTTTCAAAAGCTTCCGTCAGTTCATACACGGAGCAAGCAAACATAAAATCCTGCCATACCGCCAGTCCCAGTTCATCACAAATGTCATAAAACCACTCATCCGGATAAAAGCCACCTCCCCATACACGTATCACATTGAAATTTGCTCTCTTGCAGTCCAGAAGAAGCTGTCTAGTCTTTTCTTCACTTCTTCTCCCTAGAAGATGTTCTTCAGGGATGTAATCTCCTCCCATGGCAAAAAAAGCAACACCATTTATCTCATGTGCAAAGCTTTCTCCCCACTCATCTTTTTCTCTTCTTACTGTCATGGAACGCAGACCAATTCTCCGTTTCCAGGTATCAACAGTTTTTTCTTCCAGCATAAGCACGGCTTCTACCTCATAAAGAGGCTGTTCTCCCAGACCATTAACCCACCAGAGCAAAGGATGATCAATGACAATCCGTCCATCTCCGTCTGCGTCCAACTCTGTTTCCATAATCTCTCCGCAAGGTGATTTCAGAGTAACCAAAGTGCGGTAATTTCCCGGTTGTGTAAGTACATATTCGCCTTTAAACTCCAACGTACATCTGCCCTCTTCGTGGTTCTGGCAAATATAAACACTTTCTATTCTTCCTCCTGTTTCTTTACACAACCATACTGGGCGAAAAATACCAGCATCCGGAAGATGTGCACCCCAATCCCAGCCAAACATATAATGAGCTTTTCTAAGATGCATGAATCCTTCAAAGGTATCATCATTCCCAATATTTCCATACTTTTTATATGCTTCGGCGATATATTTCAAAGGAGACCGAAATATGATTCGCAGTTGATTTTCACCTTTACGAAGTATAGATTTGACATCATATTTCCAGATACGGTGCATATTCTCGGCATGTCCTACATAACCATCATTAAGATAGATATCTGCAACCGTATCCAGTCCTTCAAATTCCAGATATATGTCTGTATACCCGTCTGTTCCGTAGTTCATAAACGTGCATTCATATTCATATTCTTCTTCCATCAGTGCACAGACAGAATCCTCATTATCCTTCCAATAAGGATCCTGAATCTGATGATTTCTCAATAAATCGGTATATACACTTCCCGGTACAACAGCATTTTGCCACTCTGAAGAAATTCTACCATTATTCAGGCACCTCATTCTCCAGTTTTCATTTAATTTTATTTTCTCCATAATCATCTCCTGTTGTGTCATTGCTTACCCACACCGCTTCATGTCCAGCCAGAATACCATTTCCATTCTGTACCGCATGAAATGAATACTGATATTTCTCAATCTTGTATTTCTCGGGCAGTACATAAGGAATAGAACGATGGTTCACAACTACCATACCATTTTCAAATACACCTGTCTCAATACCCCGTTCACAAATACCGCTTACCGGAGTCATATAATGATACAGTATGTCCTTCACCAGAGTAGTGCCAGACTGAATAATAGGATACATTTCTTTGTTTCCCTGTTCATACGGAACATGTGGTATATTTTTTGCAGCATAAGAAGCACCGATCTGAATACCGAAAGAATACACTGCACCCATACCCGACTTGTATTTTGTGTTCATTTTCTGAGCCAGCTCCAATTTCTCATATTTTGCAACACAACATCCCCCATGATCTACATAGGAAGCAATTTCTTTTCCGTCCTGATACCGACAGAATGCTTCTCCCTGTGCAATAATCGTCTTACCATAATGGTATGGCTTCTTCTCACATTCCTCTCCCTGAATTCCAAAACAATTCTCCGCCAAAAGATCTCTGGGACCATGAAGCAGCACACCTCCTTTACATACCCATGAACGGATTTCTTTCTCCATAGCTGCATGATCAACAGCGAAATAACAGTCATTAGACGGAACAATCAGTACTTTGTATTCTGCAAGCGTTCCTTTCTCTATCTCATGGTTACTGATTACATCTACCTGATACCCTAAATCACAGCATAACTTATACCAGCCAAGCAAATCCAAACGTCTAATTTTATTATTCCCCACCTCATATGGCTCCAAATGTGCCATTTCTGATGGAAATAAAATGGCAATCTCCTTCTTTTTTTCACCTTTGCGCAAACAGATTACCTGAGAAAACCATTCATTTGCCATTCTGAGAGAATCCAGGAAATGTGTATCCATGCGGTTCATCACGCCGCCATCATCCAGCCCATTCATTCCATAACAGGTATACCCATCTATTCCGCACGCAGTCATTGATCCGATAATCTCTGACGGTGAAAGAAGCGCATACAGATCATTGTAAATATATCTGCCCCAATAAATACCGCCTATGAAAGGCTTGCCCTGATTCATCACCCGCATCATACTGTGCTGACAGGATACAACATAACTGTCCGGGTATCCATCAGGAGTTACCGGAACCGTAATAAAATGACACGAATCCACATAAGGTGCCAACGCATAGATATCAATCCCCCGCATTGCCGTATCCCAAAGATCACTGAATTCATTATCAATATCCTGCTGTGTTCTTCCATAAATATTAAGAAAATATCCCCACTGACTCATATCCGGGCACAGTAAAAGTTCAGGATTATTTTCCTTCAGCATCGGGCCTATTTTTTCAAAATAAAGAGTAAGTTCATGTATTTTCCACAGAGCATTATCTCTCCACACCCAAAACTTTGGCGAACGTTTCTTTACATCCTCTTCTGTATAAAAAGAATCAGATCCAAATCTTACGCTATACCAGTACTCCTTCGGGGTAAGATCATCAAATTTCTCCAGTTCTGTCTCATAATTATGGTTCAAACTCTTAATATCTCCTTTATACAACTCTCGAAGATAATCAAGATATCGTTTTTGTCCCTCCTTATCGAAGCTTGGAGCCACAACCGGATCCCACATACTGCATACAGGAATAACTTCTTTTGCTCCATTATTCATATCCTGACGATCTTTACCCTGATCAATTTCTCCTGTAAGACAGCGTTCACACCCTTGTCCATATTGCTTCATAATACGGTCAACATGTTCTTTCATAGAAATCTGTGCTTTTTTAGACCAGTACTTGTACCATCTCCCCGGTCTGCCATCAAGATAAACCGTTTCCTCGCCAAAAATCGGAGGACTGAAACGAATATGCGGATACAGATTATCCCCATTTAAATACAACAAAAGAAAATTATAAGCAAGCCCATGTCTGTGTGCAGACCCTCCCATATATTCCTGCATTTTTACATATTGACTCAATGCTCCTGTCTCGAATCTTTCTTTGAAATCCTCCCAGGCTTTCGTATCAAACATCACGCTGTTAAATCCAAGATCTCGGATTAATCCCATAGTTTTATCTACAAATTCTTCATTATCAAAGGCAGGACTGTAAAAGTTACCAAATATTACATTCATATATGGTCTGTTATCTGTTTTACTTATCAGCTGCATGAATTGTGTCTCCCTTGCCCAGAAAAAATATAAATCTCTGGAAATTACTTCTGTTTCGCCGCCAGGAATTCGTCAACCTGTTTCTGTGCGGCGTCCATAACTTCCTGCCATCCTGCCTGCATCAGTTCTTCTTTAATCTGAGGAACAACCTCTGCCGGATCCTTCACTCCAGTCATAACCTCACTGCGGTAACGAAGCCAGATCTCACGGCAATTTGCAAGCTGGTCATTTACTTCTGTTGTATCAAAGGTAAATCCAAGCATTACGGAGGATACGGCCTGTTCATTCAGTGCCCTAATCTCACCCCACTGATCATTTGTATCTGTCTCGATCGGGGTAACGGTAAAGAATGTACCCTGTGTATAACCAGCCATAGACCAGTCCTCATTATTCTTATGAACTTTCTGAGTTCCGTCAACATCTACATACTCAAAGTTTACACCCTCCTCCCCATAATAGAACATATCACGAAGAGTAGTATCTGTATTAACCAGATTCAAAAGCTGTAAGCATTTTTCCGGATATTTACTGTTTGCGGAAATCATATTCAGAGAACCGCGAACTGTTTCATTAGACAGAATAGTATCTCCAACCTTTGCAACTACAACATCTTTGCCCATCTGCGGTCCCCAGGAGGTAACACCTGCTGATTCCCATCCCTGAGCGATACGCCACATATTATAGACACGTCCTTCTGTCAGAGTTGCTGCATCAGGATTAATGATTCCTTTTTGATTCCAGTCATAGAAGGTCTCAAGTGCAGCATAGATATCGGGTTCTTCCAGAGTGAAACATACTCTTCCTTCCTGATCGTCATATCTTACACCAAGGATTTGTGTTCCACCGCCAAGCTGATCATACACATCAAAGATAGAATATACACCGTCATTTTTAATATATACCGGGTAGTCATTTTTCTCTTTCTTCAGCATTTCAAAAACTGGTGTCAGATTTTCAAGATCAGTCAAATTTTTATAATCAATATCATATTCTTCTACCAATTCTTTATCCCATATAGCATAGTTGGAGATAGAACTGTCCTTATAAGAAGGTACACCGTAAATTTTTCCACCTACCTGAACTGCTTCCCAATACTTCTCTGGCATTAATTCATTAAATTCTTTCATGTTCTCATCAATCAGATCTGTGATGTCTGCATATGCGCCCAGCTTGATATCTGCTATGTAATTATTTCCAGTGCCAAAGATGATATCATAAGGCTCATTGGTACTGATTGTAATATTTCTGCGGTTATCCCAGTCACCCCACGGAATAACTTCCATCTCCAGATTCACACCAATTTTTTCACCGATGTAATCGTTCACCTTTCCAATCCACGAATCATAATTGGACGGCATTCCATTTCCAATTGTCACCCATTTCAAAGTAACCACTTCCTCGCCTTTATCATTGGAAGCGTTTTCTTTACTTTCACTTCCACCGCAGCCTGTCAGCATACCTGCGGTCATAACTGCTGCAAGACCCAATGCTATTATTTTTCTTGTTTTCATAGTTTTCTCCTTTTTTCAATATTTTTTTATTCTTTCACACCACCGATTGTCAGACCGGAAATAAAATATTTCTGGAAAAACGGATAGGTACAAGCAATTGGAACAATGATTATAATTGCAATCGCCATTCGTACAGACTCTGTCGGCATACCCATTTTGTACTGCTGAAGGGATAATCCTCCATACGGATTATTTGCAATATATTCAATATTTTTCTGAATATTATTCAGCAAAGACTGAAGTGTCTGAAGGTTCTTATCCTGAATATACAAAGATGCCTGAAACCAGTCATTCCAATATCCAAATGCAGCAAACATTCCAATTGTAGCCATAACCGGTTTGGATATCGGAAGTACAATATTGGACCATATTCTGAATTGTCCTGCCCCATCAATCTTAGCAGCTTCAATCAATGCATCCGGTACAGTTATCCTGAAAAATGTTCTGCATATCGTAACACTGAAAGATGAACATGCCAGTGGCAGAATCAATGCCCATATGGTATTTCTCAGATTCAGAATATTATTAACTACTACATAGGAAGCAAGCATACCACCGTTAAATACCATAGGTATAAAGATAATCCATGTATAAAGCTTTTTTAATTTAAAATTTCTTCTGGATGCCACATATCCCATAGAAGTGGTCAGTATAATTGTAATAACTGTACCAACTACCGTTACCAGCACGGACATACAGAATGCCCTGAGAATCGTGCCACGTTCATTCCAAAGAAACATATAAGCCGCATTGGATAGCTGCTGCGGAATAATCTGATAGGTCCCGCTACGAAGTGCTTCCTCACTTGTAATTGAAATGGAGAAGACAAACAGCAATGGGAATATACACATCAATCCCAATAATAAAAAAATGATATTAAATAAAACATTTGTTGAAGTCTTAATCTGATTAAGGGAAGACTGTTCTTTTACCTTTTTACTCACTTTTGCTCACTCCTTTCTTAAATAATTCTGTTTTCATTATCAAGCTTACTCACCACCCAATTGGCAAGCAGAATCATTCCGCAGCTGCAGATTGCCTGAAAAAAGGATGCTGCTGCTGTCTGCCCGATAGGTGCTGTAGACTGAATTGCGTTGTACACATATGTATCAAATGTAGACACTGTAGTATACAGTGACTGAGGTATTCCTCCTGTCACCTGATAGAAAAGGCCAAAATCCGAATTAAAAATCTTTCCACAGTCAAGAATCAGCATCATAATAAATACAGGCTTAATTCCTGGAAGTGTAATATGCCTCATCTGCTGCTTTTTCGTGGCTCCATCCATAACGGCCGCCTCATAAAGAGAAGGATCAATACCTGTAATACTTGCCAGATACATTACCATTCCATATCCCATACCTTTCCAGGTGTTCAGAATAACCAGGATAAATGGCCAGTATTTTTTCTCTTGATACCACATAACAGGATTGCCACCCAATGCAGTAATGATACCATTCAAATATCCCTTTTCCGGTGTCAGAAGAGCATATACAAAATAACTAACTACTACCCAAGACATAAAATAGGGCAGGAACATCATAGTCTGATAAACCTTAGATCCTCTTTTGTTTCGCATATTGCTTAGCATCAATGCACCACCCACTGCAACTGTAGCACTGATGATAATAAACGCTATGTTGTAAAGAATGGTATTACGCAGCAGCATAAAAAAAGAATTAGATGTAAAGAAATACTTAAAGTTCTTAAATCCTGCCCAGTCACTGGCAAACAGATTATACAGAAATGCATGTCCTCCCGGTGCCAGTTTATATTCTTTAAATGCAATTACGACACCAAACATCGGAAGATAGGAAAAAATCAAGTACCAAAGTAATGTTGGAAGAGACAGCAGTGTTAACTCTGTATCATCTTTCGTCCACCTTTTTCTGCGTACTTTCGCCATTAATCCCGGTGATTTCTTTGTTTCCATGTTTCAAAACCTCCCTTTTTATAAAATACATTTTTTTACATATCCGTCATTCTCATCATCAAAAGCCGGTGAAATATGTATAAATATCATCCAATCTATCTTCCCTCCTTCCACACATCTACCTGTCTCTGCATCTCATCAATAACTTTTTGGACTCCAGCGTCATCGAGTTTTTCCAGCAGCTTCGGGAGATATTCATCCGGATCCACACTCCCTGTATAAAGAGCTTTTCCAAATTCATCCAATATATATCGGAATCCAGCCACCTGACTGCTTACCGGTTCCAGATTAAAGTCAAATCCGAAAGAAGAGGCTTCCTCTGATGCATCATTAAATTCTTTAAAAGTTGCCCACTTATCAATCGGTTCATTCTCCAGAACATAAGTATTAAACAAACCGCCCTGTACCCAATAATGTACTGAATAATTTCTAAATTTATCTTTTATCAGTTTTACCTTTGTGTCATAAATATAAGGTTTTCCTTCAACTTTTTTTGCTTCTTCATCTGAAACTTCTACCTTTTCCCAATGTATGCCTTCAATACCATAATTTAAAAGATTTCTCAAATAGACATCTGTATTAATCAGATTTAACAACTCAACCGCCTTGTCAGGATGTTCACTTTGTGCATTGACTGCGGTCAATGCGCCACGAGCCGATATATTAGTAATACTGGTTTTCATAATTGGAGATACCACTACTTCATATCCCAATTCCTTTCCCCATATCAATTCTGCATAAGGTTGGCCGTCCCCTTTTGTCACAAAACGCTTCTGTGTTTTATCATCTGATGCTGTTGCTGCATCTTTATTTATGTAACCGGCTTTGTAATACTTTCTCATGGTCTTCAATGTATTTTTCATCCGTTCTGTTTCAAATACATTCTTAACAGTCAGTGTTTCATCACCATATTCAATTCCAATTGGATCCTCAATCTTGTCCATATAAGTTGGTGCAGTATAATCCTTAGTAATATACAACGGTATTACATCTGGCTCATTTTCCCTGATTACTTTTAACCACGGTTCCAAATCTTCCAATGTATGTAATTCCTCATATGGGATCTCATATTTATCTACATATTCTTTTGTAAATACCCACATTTGCATATTGCCTAATTCTTTTTCGCTTGGTACACCATAAATTTTTCCCTGTACCCTGGCCGCCTCCCAGAATCTGGAATCAATCTTTTCATACATCTCTGTGTTCTGAACCAAATCATCCAATGCCAGAAATGCACCTTTATCAGCGTTCTGAAGATAATCATTTGCCCATGAACTTGAAAAGCAAAGATCCCACTTACTTCCCGTATTAATGACAACATGCATCTTCTTTGTATAGTCAGCTCCTTCTACATTGACAATGTCCAGCTTTACACCAATTTTTCCCGCAAGATAATCATTTACTTTTTCCAGAACTATATCTGTATCCTTTTGCTTTTCTCCAAGCTGGTACCATGTAAGCTCTATAACATCTTCCACCTTTTCACTTTCTTCTGATCTTTTATCATTAATAACCGACCATGCTCCAACTATTAATGCACTAAGTACCATAATTACCGTCAATTTCTTTAGCACTTTGTTCTTCATGCTGTCCCCCTTTGTGTAAAACTACTATAACATTTCTAAATTTTTTCTAAAAGTTGAAAACTTTTAGATTCCTTGTACAAATTCTAGAATTGAAATATACCTAAAAAAAACTGCCCGGCCTTTCGTGCCGGACAGTCACTTCTCTCCCTAATACTTCTTCATTTCTCGCAAAGATACCGGCGCAACTCCATAATGCAGCTTGAATTTTCTATAAAAATAACTGGTATCCGGATATCCTACCTGTTTTGCAATATCGCTTATTTTCATATTTGTATTTAAGATAAGTTCTTTTGCGATTTCGATTTTCTTGCTACTTAAATATTGTGTAAAAGAACAACCTACTTCCTTCTGAAAAATCTGTCCCAGATAAGATGCATTCATATGATATTTATATGCCAGTGTCTTCAAATTCATATTCTCTTTGTAATTTTTCTGAACCTCATCCATAATCTGGCGTACAACCGGAGTATACTGGGAATCCTCTTCATGCAAATATCGTATAATTTCATTAATTTCAGAAATAAACAACGCTTTTATACCAAAGATATCATCTGCCCTGTAAATAGTCTCCAGAAGATCCGGAAGATTATGTAAAGTTTCATAATTATCCAGTTTATATTCTTTCTTAATCTCCTGCAGGAGCATCGCAACCTGGACGGTCATTTGATACAGGGACTCAAGAGAAACACCTGTTTTCACATTATTAATGAATAGATCTTCTATGTAACCTAAGGCACCTTCATTCTCTTTTTTCAAAATTAGTTTACGAAGCAGTGTACGATCAATGACTATGTCTTCACTTTTTCTGTCCTGAATATGCTTTTCATCTACACAGCTGCCAAAACCGTCCACCAGAAGATATTTCTGAAGCTTCATAGCCACTCTGTAACATTCTGGGAGTTTCCTGTAGTTATCAAAAACAGGTCCAATACTAATATACGTTACAATATCAAACTGGCTTTCAATCTCATTCTGAATCATCTGGAAATACTCCTTTACCTCCTGAGATTTTCCAAATCCGTCAAGCAAAAGTAACAGGCAGTCCGGTGGCAAATGAACAACACGCAATTGTTTTTCAGTATTTTTAAGTGACAAAATCATATCTGTAATTTTGTTTTCTTTTACACTATCTGTACTCCATTTCATCACTGCCGCCCCAAAGTGACCGCTTCCCGTATAAAGTTGAAAACGCTCACAGTAATATTCATATCCCGTCTCAGATATTTTACCAGAAAGGAACTGAAGCCACTCTGTTTTTTCATCTATATACCTGATTTTTTTCTTCTCCAGTTCTTCCAGTTTCTCTGCTGCTTCTTTTAGTTGTTTCTCCAACTCTTCCTCGTTAATAGGTTTTAATATATAATTCTCCACATCCAGATGAATGGCCTCCCTGGCATATTCAAAATCGTCATACCCTGTAAGTATAATAAACCTGACAAGTTCCTCTTCGCTGCGGATTTTTTTCAGGAGCTCCAGGCCACTCATTTCTGGCATTTCTATATCCGTAATAATAATATCAACTGGCTCCTTTTTCCACATTTCCAATGCTTCCTGTCCGCTGTGTGCCATATGAAACAATTGCAATTCCAGTTCATTCCAATGAACAATATTTTTAATACCCTGCAGGATCAATTCTTCATCTTCAACAATCATTACTTTTCTCATTCTCATTATCCTCTTCCGGCTTAAATCTCAAAATAACCCGTAATCCGCCAGTTTCAACCTGCTCCAGACTTACACCATATGTATTACCGTATACAGCTTTCACTCGCCGGTTTACGTTGGATATACCAATAGATTTATTTTTTTCCATTACATTTTCCGTAAGCTGTCTGTTCTTTTCTCTGATGTCTTTTTCCGACATTCCACGACCATTGTCTTCAATAATGATCTCATAGTCATCTGCTGTTTTTTCTACCCTGATGCATATAAAATTATCTTTATCACGCATTCTGATTCCATGTATAAAGTAATTTTCAATAATAGGCTGAAGTACAAACTTAATAATCGGGATCTGCATATACTCCAACGGACAGTCTACACTGGACTTAAACTGGCTTGGATAGCGGTATTCAAAAAGCTCCAGATATTTTTTACAATAATGTAGTTCCTGGGCAAGTGTAATGATATCCGCCTCTTTCAGCTGGCTGCGAAATGTGACTGCCATACTGTAAAGCATTTTTCCTACTTCTGAATCTCCGTTACAAATTGCTTTCATCCGAATCGCTTCCAGTGTATTATACAGGAAATGCGGGTTAATCTGACTCTGAAGAGCCGACATTTCTGCGTTTTTCTGATCAATTTCTGCAAGATAGCTTTTCTGTATATGCAGGTCTAATTTTTCACACATTTCATTAAAATGACATGCAATGACATCCAGCTCATCTCCATTCTTTTCAGCAGCGAGTCGAACTGTCAAATCTCCCCCCATAACCTGCGTCATACCATCCAATATCCTGTTTAACCGTGCAGATACACGCTTTAGATAATAGTTCACCAGAAATTCACTGATCAAAAATACAGCCACTGCTACCCCCGCAATCATTATCATGATTGAAAAAGGTATTTCTGCTGCTTTTGCTTTTTTGAGGTAACTGATAATATGATAATTCTCTAGATTTGTACTCTGAATATATGCATTTAACTTTTCTTCTAATTCTGCAGCTCCTTCAGTCTTTTCTATCTCTTCAACTTTGCAGTCTGAGCATGAAGCATAGATTAAAGTGCCGCTTTCGTTATAAATAATCAGCTCTGGCAGATTATAGGCAGTCAAAATGTTTCCAAATCTTTTCGCATGAAAAGTGACTATCATAGCGCCAACATTTTGCATGTTTAATGGATCGCGAATCTCTTTCAGAAAAGAAAATTCACCCGACTCTGCCAGATTTCCGCTTTTAATCCGTTCCAGGGCAACATCTCCATCTTCTCTGCGGTAAATACTCTTGCTTCCATTAAAAGAGGTCAGATCACCCTTGCTGTAACTTACAAAAGCCAGACGTTTCAATGATGGATACGCCTCAAATGCCGTTGCTGAAAAATCTTCAATACCATTATAATCAAGCAACTTATACTGCGAATATGTATCAAGACGATATTCCTGATATTTTTCAGGAGCATCTGTCAGATAATGAAGCAAGTCATTCATTTCCATATTGGATTTATATAACTCTTCATGCAAATATGTTGAAATATCTCTGCAATCATTGACATATTCTACAGCTTCTTCATGCATTCTGTGTAAATATTCCTGGTTTCTTTCAAGATAACTGTTTCTTGTACTATTCCAAAAATAAAACATTAATGCCAACACAACACAGACGATAACTGCTGTATATATAAACAAAAGCTTATTATACAATTGTTTTGAACCTTTTCTCTCCATTTTTCACCACATTTTCAGCTTGAATTTTTATATTGTCAAGTATAACAAATCTTTTACCAATATGCCAGAAGAAGAGCCAGAACTTACTGACTCTTCTTCTTTATCCAGATGTGCTGATTTCCTTATAATTGAACCAAAACAGTCTTAATTTCATAAGCATGCATTGAAAGATGTATTTCTTTTTCCTGTGATACACTGCCCACAGGACGTTCCCTCAAATCACATTCTACCCAAGACTTAAAATGAAATCCCGGATATACTGTCACATTCTGTGCAGAACCCGCAAACTCATGGAATCGGATCACAATATAGTCTCCATCCTCTGATTTTTTCACTGCATCCAGTTCAATCTGATCATTATCAAACCGCACAAAACTTTCATATCCCAGATCACTGATACCATGCACTACCAACATCGGATCATTTAATGCATAAGCTTCCTGTACCACACGACCTTCAACAAAATCTCCGCCATGAGGAAGTAATGCATAGGTAAACTCATGCATACCCTGATCCTGCAGATGATCGGGATGGGTGGCAGCCTTTAACAGACTCATGCGGATTACATTATCCTTAATGTCATGACCATACTTACAGTCATTCAATAAGCTGACACCATAGTTTCTCTCAGAAAGATCGGCCCATCTGTGTGCCACGCTCTCAAATCTTGCCTGATCCCAGCTTGTATTCCAGTGGTTCGGGCGCCTTACATTTCCATATTGCACATCATATGTTCCAAAAGTAGAGCGAATATCCACAGGAAATGCCACCTTTAAAAGCTGATGCTGCTCATGATAATCCACGGTTGTCCTAAAATCAATTCTTCTGGTATTTCTGTAGAGAACCATATCCTGTGCGATAAATGAATTCATATAGTTCCATTCCATATGGATTTTCATCTGCAGCGGACCACATTCAATCACCTCAAATTTGGTCATGTCTGTGATTTCACGCATCTTTTCCTGATAGAAAATATCAATATCCCAGGCATCATTGTCCAGCGGCTTATCCTCAAACATCTGGAACACATTTGCCCTCTCTCCTTTTGGCAGAACATCTCTTGCAAATGTTTTATCATACAGACGGGTAATCTGTCCGTATCCGTTCATGGACATGCTGTAATATGGAGTTTCAATGTTTTTTCCACAAATGGTAAACTCGGCCTCAGTTTCTTCTGCTTTCTTTTCTTCAAAGATAATGGTTCCTGTTCCCATCGCCGGAATATCTTTCACTTCCACATAGGTAACAGTTCCCGCCTGCTGTGCATCCAGCTCATTACCCTGCTCATCCCGGTAGATACCTGCTCTCTCGTTTGGAACTGTCACAATTTCGCTTCTCTTCCATCCGGAGGCATTAAATACCGTATAGCAGTCCTTTTTATCCTCGATAATATGGGACAAAGCATCTTCCTGCACACTTTGTGCCACAGACTGGATATATTCATAATCTTTTCTGGAATCTTCATATACCTCATGAATAGAAGAGCCCGGAATAATATCATGGAACTGATCTGTCAAAATGTGTTTCCAGCCTTTTGTCAGTTCTTCCTGTTTGGCATATGTAAGCCCTCCCATTTTCAGAGCATTCATAACCGTCAGCCATTCTGTATTGCGGTACAGAAGCTCCATTTTTCGATTCATACGCTTATTATATGCCTGACTTGTATAGGTTCCTCTATGGTACTCCAGATACAGTTCTCCATCCCATGTATGCACATACTGGTCTGTATTTTTCACAGTTTCCTGCAAATCTCTGAAATATTCTGCTGCCGTGGAAGTTTTCAGGTTCGGAAGTCCCGGTATCTTATCAATACGACGTCTGTTTTCCAGCATATCCCGGTTGACCCCGCCGCCGCCATCACCAAATCCATAAGCAATCAACAGCTCCTTGTTCATCTGCTTTTCACTGTATGCATCCCAGGTTCCTTTGACAGTCTTTGGAATCAGCTTTCCATTGTAGGTATAAAACCAGGATCCCGGTTCATTCCATGGTTCTGGTGTAGTAATAAAATGTGTCAGAACCTCGCTGCCATCAATTCCTTTCCATTTGAAAGTATCATGAGGCATACGGTTATACTGATTCCAACTGATCTTTGTTGTCATAAAAGTATTAATCCCGGCTTTTTTCAGAATCTGTGGAAGTGCCCAGGAATATCCGAACACATCCGGAAGCCACAGGTACTCTACATCTTTACCGAATTCATCCTTGATAAATTTGCTTCCAAGAAGAATCTGCCTTGTAAGAGATTCTCCGCTGGTAAGATTACAGTCCGCTTCCACCCACATAGCACCGTCTGCTTCCCAGCGGCCTTCCGCTACACGTTCCTTTATTTTTTTATAAATATCCGGGAACTCCTCTTTCATATATTCATATAACTGCGGCTGTGTCTGTAGAAAAACATATTCCGGATATTGTTCCATCAAACGCAGAACCGTGGTAAAAGAACGGGAACATTTCTCACGTGTATGTTTCAGGCGCCAGAGCCATGCCACGTCGATATGTGTATGTCCTACACAGCGGATATTTACAGATGACTTTTTATCCATACTGTCAATCGACTCGTTCAACAAATGATCTGCCTCATGGACACTCTCATAGAAGGTATCACTTCCCGGATATGCCCAGTCAATACAATGGCAGGCCGTGTCCAGTGCCTTGCGAAGATCATGCTGTACCGGATTAAATTCATCCAGTTCCTTAATGGTTTCCCAGACCATAGAAGCCAAATAGTAAAAATCATCCACTTCTTCATCCAGCCAGGCAAGATCTGCTCTGGCAATACGATGTTCCTGCGGTGTAGGTACCCCGCCGCCTTCCAGGCCGGACCAAAGGCGAAAGGTTACATCCATATTTGTACCGCAAAATGTATCATCGAAAAATACTTCTTTGTGATTGGCATCCACGCCCTGATACATCTTACCATTCAGGTACAACATGGACTCAAATCCGGCATTATTACCGGCACCTGTATTACCAAAATCAAAAACACCTACAATTTTCTTTCCTTTCCACTCGGCCGGTACCTGAATCTCTCTATGCATCCACAGAAAAAGATCACGTCCTTTCCATGTATCCCCTACACGCAATGTATCCCATCCTGTAAAGACTTCCGGCAGTACCGGATTCACAACTCCCTGAGTATCTTCCTGTACTGTAAATTCATTGAGATTTATAATATCTCTATATCTGTGTTCTTTCAATTCTGCAATTCGCCGTTCCAATTTTCTATCGGTTAAAAACATAATTTCCTCCTTGTGGCTATGTCTCTATTGTTTTAAAAACATTTTACTATGTAACGTTCCTAGTCTCAATTTGGAAAATTCTACATTTGGTGTACAAATTACACATTATCTTTCAATTTTGTATC
Source organism: Blautia sp. DFI.1.216 (assembly GCF_020594215.1). NCBI lineage: Bacteria > Bacillati > Bacillota > Clostridia > Lachnospirales > Lachnospiraceae > Blautia > Blautia sp. DFI.1.216. The sequence continues at coordinate 12,156 of NZ_JAJDML010000019.1, read as the reverse complement.
CACAGTAGTCCATCACAAGCTCACTGAACATGGCATTTGCCCAGGCGAACCATTCTCTGGTATACTGCGTATCATCCTTGACACAAAAACCTTCATGCATCAGCATTTTCCCGCCATCTGTAGATGCTGCAAGATCGATCATTTTCTTTTTTTCCTCCCTCGTGGATGCTGTTAATCCCTGCATGCACAAGGCAATATGCCAGATATATTCTACCGGTGTATGAGGACTTCCGATTCCTTCTGCCTTGGCTCCTCTATAATAAAATGGATTGGCTTCGCTTAAAATCAGATTTCTTGTGTTCTCTGCCACCTGAGGATTCTTTCCCTCATATCCCAAATAATCCATAGAAAGAAGACTTGGAACATTGGCATCATCCATCAGATTGAACTGACCATAGCCGTCCACCTCATAAGCATAGACCTCTCCGTATCCTTCCTTACAGGTGATGGCAAAATTTTCAATCCCATCATAAATCTCTTTTCTCAACTCGGCTGCAGCTTTTGCCAAATCAGAAGATTCCACAATCAACCGGGCAATTTCTTCCAGATATCCCAATACTACCACTGCAAACATATTGGATGGAACAAGATAACCATAGGTACATGCGTCATCACTAGGCCGAAATCCTGACCAGGTCATACCGATTCCGGACTTAACATGAGTCCCCTTTCCGTCTCTGGACAGGGTGTCCGTATAATACGTATTTCTGCGGATAAACCGATAGGCAGACTTTTCTTCATGGTACTGCTCCGTGCGAAATACATTAAGAATCTTCCATGCCCCATTTACAAATGTATGATCAAACTGGTCTGTACGTCCCGTATTTTTCCAGATCAAGTAAGCCAACTGAATGGGATAGCAAAGAGAGTCCACTTCGTATTTCCGCTCCCAGAGCCAATCGTTCATCTCTGTCTCATCCTTCTCCCAGCAATTTCCATTAGGTTTCTGATTAAATGCATTTGCATAGGGGTCAATACAGATATACAGGAACTGACGATGCACCACTCCCACCAGAATATCAGCAATATTTTTATCCTCCTTCGCTGGGATAAGATAAGGACGAAGAGATGCTGCTGAATCTCTCAGCCACATGGCAGGAATATCTCCTGTTACAACATAAACCGTATCATTCTCCATTGAATGTACTGCTGTATTTAATGTATTGGTATAACAATTTTTAAATATCTCATAAATTTGGGGATTTTCGGGAAAAAATGTCTTTACCTTGTCCAGAATGTTTCTGATTGATTCCGGTATTTTTTCTATTTGCTTCATAGTATTCCTCCTTAAAAAACAGCAGGAGTAATTGCTCCTGCTGCCAATTATCAGTCTGCCGCTAATGTTTTTTCGAGTCCATATATCTGCACTTCATAGATACGTGCTGCTGTATCCGACCCCTGTGTAGGTTTCACAACTGACAGTTTCACATATCTCGCATTTACCGGTGCAAATGTATCCAAAGTATCTGCTAATGTATTTTTTGTAACCGATACAATAGATGTATATTCGGTTCCATCTGTACTTACAGAGATTGTATATGCTTTGGTGTTCATATCCGGACTTTCACCACCAGCCTCAGCGTGAGCTATTGCCACCTGACTGACAGCTACCTCTTCTCCCAGATCAATGATCAGTTCATGAGGAGGCATTCCTGTCGCACACCATTTTTTAGTCACGTCTCCATCTACTGCAAATGAAGGAGCTTCATTTTCATTTACATAAGCAGTTGCCTCTGTTACTTTATCCTGAGACAGCAGCAACAATTCGCCATCTTTTTCAAGTTCTGAAGTTACAAACACAAGTCCCTCTACCGTCTTGGTATCTTCACCAGATGAGTTCTTTGCCATAACTGTAACATCATAAACACCTTCTTTATCATAAGTAACGCTTACAGAATCACCTTCTGCGCTCTCTGAACTGGATCCCGGTAATGACCATGTGATTTCTTCTGTATTCTGTGAACAGGCAGCTGAAAACTTCACTGTGCTGCCAGGACCTATCAGTGTCTGAGAAGCTTTCAGGCCAGCCTTGGGCAGACTGTTATCCGGCCATTCCATAGATACAGAAACACCCTCTCCTTCTTTCAGGAATCTATTTACAGGTACAACTTTAAATTCAGACTTATTTGTTTCATCTGTGCGGGGCAGTGTATTGATATAGAAACATTCCGTATTGGATACCCCCAGAAGAGACTTACTATTATCCTGATTTATTCTGTAAATCTCATAATTGGATGTTTCTGAATCACTTTCCCAGGAAAGACGTACCCCTGCATACATACCATCCTCATCAAATTCTGCATCATCCACTGTAAGATTTGTAATCTCGGCAATCTTTTCCTCTGCAGAATCAGCAATTGTAATATTTCCAAAATTGAATTGATAGAACGTACTCTGCTCTGTTGGCTTCAATTCATAAGAAATCGCTCTTATATTTTTCCCCGAATATTTGGAAATATCGAAATTAACAGCAGTCCACTGGTCACCTACCTTATGATCTCCTTTAATTGTCTCCTGGCTTCCATCATCAAATAATAATATTGCATTCAGTTCCGTCTCTGTGTTAGCCATTACAGTGGTAGAGAAGTATGTAGTTTCTTCTACCGGTAAGTCTGCGCTGTAAAGATGAATTATAGAAGATCTTCCTTCTTCCATATTTCCATAAAGTTTCAGAGAATTACCACCATACCATGCATTTCCTACATCAAAAGCTGCTGTGAGCGCATTTCCTTCCCCATCGTCAATCATCCAACGATAAGTGGGCAGAACATCTCCAATGCTTCTGTTATTCCAATCGAGCTTAGAAATCTGTTCTCCTTCCTTAAAGAAACTATATCCGCTTCCTGTATTAAAATTCGTAACAAAAGGAACAGAAGTCAATACAGATTTTTCTATGGCAAATGCAGAAACTCCACGCCATTGCTCTGCTTTGGAATATTCCATTTTTTCTGACGGATCAGCTTTACTGTTTACCCAGATTGTATTTTCTTTCTGATGGAATTCATCTAATGTAGACGCCGATGCATAGGCCCAACTCGGACAGTAAATTCCAAGAGAAGTGTGTGTACTGTTTTCACCGGACTCAAATAAATCCCAACGAATCGGAGTATTATAGCCATTTGCCTGGATATCTATTCCCGCATAAACTTGATAAGGATCAATTCCCATAGTTTCCGCCTTTTCAGCAGATTGTTCCAGAAGTTTCTGATCCGCCAGTTCTTCTTCTGTCCACCAGAAATTTAAAAACATCTCATCGGCAACAGCATTTCCGTCTTCATCCTGCAAGAACATCTCATTCTGATCAGTAAGTGCATTCTGCCAGTCCATTTCACCATCGGCGGTCATGGAATCATAATAAATCACCCGAAGCTCCGGTGCCTTTTCCTTGAAGTATTTGATAAACGCCTGCATTTGATCCGCATAGTCCTTCGTTAAAGGCTGCTCCTCTGTTCCCTCTGTCTCCTGATTAATAAACCAGCCGTCAAACCCGTAGATCTCTGCAACCTCAATCAACTTATCTGCCAGTGGGAAGCTTCCGTCCTTCTCCTGACTCAGGAACGTATCCAGCCATTCCATTTTTCCACCAGCTACACCTTGTGGAAAAAATACAGTTCCTATTACCGGTACACCATTTTTATGTCCTAAATCTGTTACATCCGGACTTGGAGGAACAATCAATCCCTCTCCTGATGAACCGCCCCAATATACAAGTTCATCCACATATTGCCAGTATGTAAAAACATTGCAATTTGCAGAATTCAATCCATGAGGGGCATTACCACTGGTGCTGGAATTCATGATCGAAATCGCCATTACTCTTGTATCTTTATTCTGCGTTTCATTTACCGGAGTAAGATATTCATGATCCACCCTCTTTGCCAATGGTATCTTACTGATATTGTAAATCAAATCCTGATCTTCTTCCGGATTCCATTCCAGCAACTCCTCCGGAAACCAATAAGAGGACTCCGGCTGTCGGTTCATTACCAGTTCCTTATTCTCATTTTCTTCCGTAACCTGATAGTTACTGGCCTTTTCTTCCTCAGAAATCACAGCCTCCTCTTTTTGGCAGGCACAAAGATTCATGGTAAGCAGCGCTGCTACACTGATTGCAGAAGCTCTCCTTAAAAATTCTTTTCTTCGCATTCTTTTTCCTCCCCAATACTATTTTATTAATAAATAGTATACTGGAAAGTTCATTAAGAAAAACAGTGTAAAGATACTAGAATTTCTGTACAAATTTTATATTCCGTCAGTTCAATCAGGCAGATACTTTCCTTTTTCCTATTGAATAACTATTCAATCGCCCTAATCCCCATTTCATCTATTTTTTTAATTATCCAACATATTTTTTAACTGCTAAGAAAATCATCTTCAAATTCTCTCAAAACAGATCCAGCATACTGTCCAGATAGATTTTTTCTCTGACATGTATCTGGTATTCCGGTCTGGTCATGTAATAGAGCAGAAATTCCAGTATCAGGGCACTGCCGAGTCCTCTGCCTTCGATTTTAAAATTTGAAAATCCCATTGGCAGATAGATATCCCGGATATCATTGATTCCAATAAACCCCGGATTCTCCATAGCTTTTGAAAAAAGATAGCCTCTCTCTCCTTCCGGTGCCTTGCAGTGATGCTCCGGACAGTTTTCACCCAGATTCTTGCGGCTGACCGTTTCATAGCAAGCTTTTCTGTCCCTGCAGCCAAACCAACAGCATTCATTGCAGAGAAATTCTACCTTGTCCTTCTCAGCCTGAGACAATGTATTTAACTTATCAAAAGCCTTGTTTAGCCGGAAATCCGGCACAACATAACGGAAATCTTTTCTCCGGATTTCTTCTTCAAACTGTGTAAAATCTGTCAGAACCTTGGTAGTGGAGGAAACGAAATAGAGCCCCGGATACTGCTCCTTAAGATATTCCAAAAGCAGTTCTGAATAAATGATCACGCCGTTTTGCGGTTTTCTGTATCTCTCAAGCAACCGGCACAGTGCATTGCATTTTCTGTCTGAAAGGTGCTCCTGGCGAAGCAGGGAATTGCTGAAAGTCAATCGGTCAGAAATCCCATATTCCTGCATCAGTTCAAGAACCTCCTCCGGGTCATTCTCTCCGAAGCCAGCCCTGCCTCCACCCCAGATACAGTCTGCCGGAGCACCATATATGGAACCTATTTCACACCAGTCATAAAAATATTCCCTGTGTTCCCGGAATAAAGGCAGGAACATCCGGTACAGCTCATAAAACTCAAACAGCCCGGGCAGGTGAAAATATGCTTTCTCCCTCATTAATCTTCCAGCACATCCTCTATGGTTTCCGAAGCATCTTCAAGAGCATCCAGAGCTTCGATCAGTTCCTCTGCCTTTCCTGTATGTGATTCCTCTTCTTCATATTCATCAATCAGTGCTGTCAGCTGATCTTTTATTTCTTCCAGACCTTCATAGATTTCCTTTAATTTTTCTTCCCGTTCCATTACGGATGAAAGCTTTACAACTTTAGACATTGCGATACCTCCCATATGCATTTTCTTTAGGAAAAATTATAACACTGCCCTCTTTTTATGTCTATATGGTTCGAAGACACTTGTGATATCTGTTTTCTCTGTGGTATTCTATAGATATCAAGTTAGGGGCAAAATGCCTTTTGACCCTAACATCATATGATCATTGTGTTACACCAAATGTAAAATGGAGGATTTTTATGTTAGTTTGTGATTATATTGTAGAATCTATTGACGGCGACTATGCACATCTTCGCAGAACAGATCTGCCTGAAGAAGAACTGAAGCTCGTAGCACGGGCACTTCTGCCCTTTGACATCACAGAAGGATGCAGATTACATTATGAAATGATGCAGTATAGTATCATTGACTGATTTGACAGTCTCCGACTCACAGCCGTTACAAAAATTTATCAGCAAAGGCAGGTAAATGACTTTTTTATCCTTTACCTGCCTGTAACTTTACTTTCTCTCTGTAATATCATTTTTTCATCAGATACCCATACTTACGCATCTGCCCTCTTAACAGCTGCTCCACGCGTCTTATTACTTCCCTGGGATAATTTTCCGAATTCTTCTGTAAGTATATCTGAATATCTTTGAATGTAAATTGAAAACCAATCTGAACGCCATACAGTTCTTCTGCTGCATCCAACTGTATGTCGAAATCAGAGCTAAATGGCTTCGCCTCAATTTTTTCCAGACAATATTCCAATGACTGATCAATAGGATAATCCTGATTTATGTCGGCAAACATACAAAGTCCCTGATCAAAAAAAGGACTCAGTTCATATTTCTGTGTTTTTTCATTATAAATGACCGCAATATTGTTGGTATGTCTGTCCTCATTCATGAAAAACGCATCTATTTCCAGCATTGCAGTCAGATACGCTCCAAAATTATCTATTTTAGTAATTTCTTCCACCTGAGTTACCAGGTACTGAATGCGTTCTGAAACATCCGCAAAATCTGAGAGCTTTACTGCCAGACTTTCACCTGTATATCGACGATACAATTTTTCCAGCGGAATCAGAACCTGATTTGCTTTCAGAAAATCCAAACTGGAACAGCCCTGAAATATTTTCCCATTATACTCAATTACAGCTGCATCATACTCAACAAAAGGAAAAGGACAGGTACTCTTCTGCAAAAGGTCAGATACAAGAACTTGAGATAAACCTTCATATCCCATATAATCAGCCTTATACCACCTGTCATCAATTTTCCATTTGAGCTGATCTCCCTTGGAAGTATGACCGCTCTTATGCAAGGGAGAATATGCATCAAAATTGCGAATTTCCATTTTTGATCAGCCCTCCTTTTTTAGAATCATAATCCATTGATGATCATCTGACATGCGCCCCTGTGTTTTTTCAATAATTAATAACGGATCATAAAATGGAAGCCCCATCTCTCTCAGAATATCTTTCCTGTGATCGCGTGTTCTAGGAAAACAGCGTTCTTCCAGAAAATATTCAAAATCAGCCCAATCCGGATCAGTTACAACTCCAAATGCCCGGAAAATAATCTGATCTGTATAGTTTTTAATCTTAATTTTTTCATGCCTGAAATCAATATCTATCGTTGTACACAGATCATCATGATTCATGAAATTCATACGCATTTTCACATCCGGATCATCAGAAAAATTATAGGCTCGCTTTATCTGACTGTAAATCGTCTGGCGAGAAACATGATACTGTCTGGCAATATCTGTAATTTTTTCTCCCCGGTCCTGCAGTGCCAAAATATGTGCCAGCTGTTCTTCTGTAAACGAATTTTTCCTTCCGGTATTTTTTTTCTTTTCAGAAATAATGCTGTTATTCATATCAGCATTCAAGCATCTGTAATTGTCGGCATCTCTGGATATCTGCTTCAGTTCATGAATATCTGTTGTTCCAAAAATCTGCTGTATCTGGTCTTTAAAATTCATATTAATATCACCACCTTCAAAGAGACATTATGGAAACCACTTTCACACAGAACAGTTTGTGTAATCGAGTATAGCATGGAGCAAAAAGAAGTGTCAAGAAATAATTTCTTGACACTTCTCTGCACGCATCTACTCAATATGATTATATGCTTTTTCTTATTTCCGCTCCAAAAATCCCTTGGTTTTCCCCATAACATCCTGGAGAATTTTCAGGTTTTCCAGTGTATCTGTTGTTTCCAGTGAATGGTTTGCGTTTTCATAAATATACATTGGCACCTGCTGTTTCTTGGAAAGAGCCTGTATTTCAGAAACAATACTCCATGGATCTGAAGTTCCGATAAAGGCAATGGCTTCTCTGTGAGCAAAATTGTAGGTGTATTTCAATGGTGTGTATAGTATCTGCCGGCATCTGATGCTGTGTTTCTCTGCATATGCGGATGCTATGATCGTGCCTACGCTTTTTGCGACAAATAATATTTCATCATATTTGTCAAAGTCAATGGCAGAAAGACTTTTCTCTGCCTGTTCATAAAGGCTTTCGAATGCCTGCTGCATTTTTTCTTCATTTCCCCGGATATTTCCGCCATCATAAGTATAGCTTAATGCAATTGTTTCTTCATAGCCACATTCCTGCGCCAGCTTTCGTGAATAATATAAAAGCGGCTTGTCACAATGATACCCGATACCAGGGAAAAATACTGCTGCCTTCATGTTCTGCTCTCCATTTAATAACTGCTCTATCATTTTTCATCAGATTGCCAGAAGATTCTTGATTGCTTCCATATAAACCAGAACTGCCTCTTCCATACCGGATACGAGAATAAATTCATCTGCACTGTGGATACGATAATCAATTCCCGGCTTCTCAGGTCCAAATGCAATGATATTTTTAAGAGATTTTGCATAAGTGCCGCCACCGATCACCATCGGCTTGTTCTCTGTATCGCCTGTTACATCTGTGTAAGCTTTGTATAAAGCATTTACCAGCGGAGATTCTCTTGGGAAGAATAAGGCATCACCAATTCCCAGGATCTCTATACGTCCATTCTCATCATCAAGTCTGCTCTCACACATCCTGCGGACTTCATCTGATTTCAGTGTTACAGGTACTCTGATATCAATTGTACAGGAGATCACATCATTCTCTGTTTTGATCATACCGTTGCAAAGAGTAAGTTCGCCATACTCATCTGCAAATTTCAGTCCAATGCCTTCACCATCGCAGGATGTGCCGATATGTGTATTATAGAATTCCACAAAATCGTCCTTAAATCCTGCTTTCTCGAGACATTCAAAAGTAACACCTATTGCATTGACACCAAGAGTCGGAGTACTGGCATGTGCCGGAACTCCCTTTGCATAAATACTGATCTGTCCATTTTCCTCTGTTACCTTATATTCCTGAAGCTTTGTCTCTGCAAGTACAGCTTCCAGTCTCTCCTTCAGTCCCTCTTCGGCAGGAACAACTATTGTGGAGGAATCACACACTGCGTTAAAAACAAAACCACCATCTGCAGAGATGATTTTCGTGTTCTTGGAATAAGCCATCATCTGCAGAAGTCCCTTTTCCCCATGGATACACGGGAAGCTGGCATCCGGGGTAAAGCCACAGGATAATTCTTCTGCCACTTCATTATAATGTTCCATACATTTGGAACCTGTTTCCTCGTTACATCCCATAATGAGACGTACTCTCTTATTCAGCTTCACACCTGAATCGCGGAGAAGCTTCATTGCATAAAGAGCTTCCAGAACAGGTCCCTTGTCATCTGTTGTTCCACGACCGTAAACATAATCACCCTCGCGTGTCAGTTTAAAAGGATCATAACTCCAGTCGCCGCCTACAGGTACAATATCCAGATGTCCGGCAATACCAACAATCTCATCACCCTCACCCATCTCTGCATAACCACAGTAATTGTCCAGATTGACTGTCTTAAATCCAAGCTCCTGTGCAATCTTAAGACCTTCTTCCAGTGCTTTGGCAGGTCCTTCTCCAAAAGGTTTCCCCTCTGCGGGAGTGCCAAGCTGAGAATCAATGGCAACCAGCCTTCCCAAATTGGTAAGCATCTCCTCTGTTAATCCATGAATCTGTTCTTTGATATCCATAATTTTTGTGCCTCCTGTTAAATACTTTCTCTATCTTTGAAATATCTTTATCACTATTTTCTCATTTTATCATATTCGGGCACAAAATAACAGCAGATTGCAGGAATGATTTTTCAGACCCACTCTATGGCCAGATAAAATTGCAGTTTCCGGCCTCCAGACCGTCAATTAGAATGTTCTGGCCTGTACAGAAGCGGTTTTTTACCGCCATAAAGTAAATCCACTCTGCTGCCTCTTCCACAGACATCCATCGTTTCAGAGGTGTGAGTTCCATGATCTGATCCCAGAGCTTTTCATCCTCCATCACCGGCCGGTTCAGTTCAGTCATAACCCCACCGAAATCCAGACTGTTGCATGTCGCCTGATAAGGAGCTATCCTCATGGCCACGTTTTTCGTATAGGCAAGGACTCCTCCTTTACTTGCTGCATACTCCGGAAATTCAGAACCTGTATGCCCGCTTGCTGATCCAATCATAATAATGGAATAAATATTGGGATGAATGCCGTAATGTTCTGTAACAGAAATAGTTCCTTTCAGATTTACATCAATATCATCACCATTCTGAACCCCTGCATTATTGATCAGAATATCTACCTGTCCGATTTCCGGATAAGAGCTTTTGTCTCTGATATCCAGACAGAAATGAGTATATTTCGGATGTTGGATCGAGGATATATTTTTATCAAATCCATAGACTTCATGATTTTCTTTCAGGAAAAATTCTGCACAGCCTTTCCCGATCCCAGATGCTGTGCCTGTAATCAGGACTTTCATCAGGCAAAATTCTCCTTCATACTTTTACGCAATGCTGTAATAAGAACTGCTGCTACTGCAATACACAGAACCCTGTCAATGTAATCTGTGATAAACTGAACTACAAAACAGCTTCCTACCATTCCCAGAGGTGTTTTTGCCAGAAGCTGTACAAGAACAGTGGATCCGGAAGAAGTGATTCCTCCAAATAAAAATGCCGTAATACAGGAACTGATTATGGTAGATGGAAGTGTGATCACAAGAGCAGCCGGAAATATCTGCCACTTTTTCGGCTGGAATTTTCTGTACACAAGACCTGTCACAAAACCAAGAAGAATTCCTACCGGAGCATAATACAGGGAATAAATATCTACAGTCATTCCCATCAGCAGGCCGCTGAGCAGATTGGGCAGCATTCCATAAAAGGGTCCCAGGACAGCAGCCACAAATACAGTTCCGATACTGTCCAGATAAATAGGAAGTTTCAGAAATAAAGCAATCTGTCCTCCCACAAAATTAATGCAGATAGCAAAAGCAATCATACAGATTTTCTGTACACTTATTTTTTCAGTTTTCATTTTAAATCTCCTCGTATTAAATCTTGTAAAATATCCAGTTTTTCCGGTTCCTGATCAAGGATCCTTGAAAGAAACATCTGAAAGAATCCATACACATCTACCTCAGTCAGCACCCTCGCATTCGATGCTTTCCGATAGAAATTCATAGAGTCCACAACAGACTGCCCAAGAGAAATCCCCTCTGTTTCAATCTGTACATAGGAATCAAAGCCTTTGCAGAGTTCCGGATTGATAAAATATGCCACTGCCAGGGGATCATTGATCACACAGCCAATGATATGCTCCCATTCCCAGTGGAAATCAAAATAGAATTTCGTAATCTTCTTTACAAATTCCCCTGTTTCCTTGTTCAGACGGCACATATACTCCAGCAGATCAGGCGTGAGCACAATCTTTCTCGTCACATCCAGCCCCACCATATGGATTTTCTGGCCATTCTGATGGAGTGTCTCATATACCAGAGAAGCGCCGTCCGGGTCACACCAGTAATTGTATTCTGCAACAGGTGAACAGTTTCCATGACTTTTAAAGCTGCCGCCCATGGAAACAATCTCCTCAATACAGGAAAATGCTTCTTTATCCTTCTGGATCAGTCTGGCAAGATTGGTCATAGGTGCCAGTTCGATTATGGATACTTTCTCTTTTTTCAGCACATCAGCAAGAAAATCCACAGCACTGATCTGCTGCTGATAACCGATTACTTCCGGCAGAAAGCTTTCGCCAAGCCCGTCTTCTCCGTGAGTATCCAGAGCATTCACGTAATCCCGCCTTAAGGGAGTGCTTTCCCCAATGTACACGGGAACGTCCAGACGATTCATCTGCTTCAGGATTTTCTTTGCATTTCCAAATCCCATCTCCACCGGTGAATTTCCGCACACAATGGTGATTCCGATCACTTCGATCTCCGGTGATTTCAGTGCAAGCATAATCGCAAGACTGTCATCAATCCCCGGATCACAATCAATAATTACTTTTCTTTTTTTCATTTAATTCCTTTCTGTCAAAGCAAAAAAAATACTTTTGTTTATCCCTCAATAAACAAAAGCATCAGCAAACAGACCGCTTATGATAACTCATAAGCGACCGCAATATTTTTTACTTTGCCTAGTTTTTTATACTGGGAGGGTTTCGAACCAGTTTCGGTGGTTATTTTAACACATATTTTTATGCATGACAACAGTTAGCGCATACACCATTTGAGATTTGCAGCATATTCTAAGAGCAGAAATCTCGTGACATGCTCCCGCCACTTAAATCTTACAGATTTTGAAGTGGGGGCTTCCTGCT
>NZ_JAJDML010000189.1:0-390 GCF_020594215.1 Blautia sp. DFI.1.216 | reverse complement strand
CCGAAGTTCTATCAGGACAACGTTAAGATACGATTCAGTAATACCCATGTTAAATTTGAAGGCTTTTCCTCCAGCAGGAAAGCCAACAAACAAAAAATGAATTGGGTAAGACTTGCAGAACATGGACGAATTCCGACAAATGCTAAATATATGAATCCGCGAATATCCTTTGACAGATTGAACTGGTGGATCAGTGTATGTGTAGAATTTCCTGACTGTAGGGAAATACTTAATGATGACGGAGTCGGTATAGACCTGGGAATCAAAGAACTGGCTGTCTGCTCTGATGGAACTAAGTATAAGAACAGCAATAAGAGTCAGAAAATAAAGAAATTAGAAAAACAGAAACGCAGATTACAGCGTAGTATCTCTCGTTCTTACGAGAAAAAT
>NZ_JAJDML010000188.1:0-414 GCF_020594215.1 Blautia sp. DFI.1.216 | reverse complement strand
CGCGTCTAACTCATCACTACTACAATATATTTATGGGTAATCCCCTTACTTCCAGTAAGGATTTATCCATCTCATTACTTAAACTGTTAGAATGTAGGATGCAATGGTATATCGACTTCATCACTTGGACCTCGCGTCCGTACTTTAGACTGATAACCGGCTCCTCATTCACAGTGTTCGTTTTATGCAGGTTGGATCACATTAGGTGCATTCGTGTCACACACAGTAGTTTGAACAGGTAATGAGTAAAACTGGTATTTATCCATTGTAATATTTTTTAAGGAGTGATAAATTTATGAACGCAGTAGGTATCGATGTTTCAAAAGGTAAAAGTATGGTTACAATTCTGAGACCATTTGGGGAGATTGTATCCTCTCCTTTTGAGATTAAGCACACATCCAGTGATATCCATTC
>NZ_JAJDML010000187.1:0-434 GCF_020594215.1 Blautia sp. DFI.1.216 | reverse complement strand
AAGGATATTTGATTAACTTTTAATCAAATTTCATGTATGCAGTTTTCAAGGTACATATCGACTGATGTTTTATCAGTCATCAGAAATCTCAAATGTTTTTTCTGTTTCATTCAAAATCTCTCATCACTGGTAAATTAAATTCAGTTTTTCTTTTTTGATCTGGCGCCCACCTGCTCTCCCACACCGTCTCCAGTGCAGTACCATCGGCCGATTGGGTCTTAACCGTCGTGTTCGGGATGGGAACGGGTGTTTCCCCCAACCGCATCGGCACCAGAAATGTTTCAGCTTGATAGCTAAACAGTAAAACACATCTTCGATTTTCTACTTCTTCCGTTTTAGTTGGATTGATTCAGCCGTTTTCACAGCCTACTGTATCCAATTCCTTAGAAAGGAGGTGATCCAGCCGCACCTTCCGATACGGCTACCTTGTTACG
>NZ_JAJDML010000186.1:0-437 GCF_020594215.1 Blautia sp. DFI.1.216 | reverse complement strand
CTTGCTGAGCAAAACCCTGTATAGTTCTTCTGTTCTTTCTGATGCCATGTTTTTTACCTTTCTTATCATGTTTCTGTGTCACCAGCCATCTGATTTACCTCGTCAAAAATCATATGATATAGCTATGTTTTTTCTTATAGTAACATGCTTCAACTGATATTCGCAATCAGAACATGGAGCTTATTTGATATGGAAAAAAGATTGTGTTACTGTTCAAGGGCTAACTGGACTTAAGAAAACCGATGGTGTAAACTGAAAAACAGTTAAAGCCATCGGTTTTCTTTATCCAAATATCCTGGACACTCTGTCAAATATATTTTCTGGTTCTTCTAAGCGCATCAAAACAAGCATGCTCATGCATTGGCAGAGGTAATCGATGCTCTCGAAACTTCTGAATGTCACGGCCTGCGCCTGTTTCCGCTTATAATTCCTTAGAA
>NZ_JAJDML010000185.1:0-437 GCF_020594215.1 Blautia sp. DFI.1.216 | reverse complement strand
AACATCTATCGGCAGTTCAAACCAGTATGATATTGTTTCTTCGCCAGTTGTTCCTTTCGTTTCCACCAGCACCCTTGTTTCCTGCATTGTTCCTCACGTCCTTTCTGTTGTTTCATCACATCTTGTAAGGTCTGGTACGACATACCAAACACATATTTAGAAAAATCTTCTAACTGTCTTTCTTCATAATCGGCAGGGTTCAGTCGTTTCATTTCCTGCCACACCTTACGCTTGTAAGAGGGCAGGTCGGAAATATACTCACAGCCGACTTTTACCTGCATATCCTTAAAAATATCGTTCATTTCATCACTCCAATCTGAAATTTAGGTACGAAAAAAGCAGTCAATCCTAAGACTAACTGCTTTTTGTGTAAATATTTTTTTTAGCACTAGAGAAAAATTCTCCAGTTGAATAATAGAAATTCTCCTAAAACTGCA
>NZ_JAJDML010000184.1:0-450 GCF_020594215.1 Blautia sp. DFI.1.216 | reverse complement strand
ATCTTTCCGTTCATTTCCAGATACTCAAATACGATCACATCTGCATGATTCTCCCATGCATATTCTGCAACTGCCCCTGCGATCTTTCTGCTTAATTCTATATTCAGACGTCTGGTGTATGCCCACCTGTCCCCTGCCTGCGCAGATCCATGTTCCCTCTGGAATCTGCGGATTCGTCCCAGTGTGCGGTACATACGGTCTTTTTCACTGGGGAAGTCAATAAACTTTCTCCCCAGGACAGTTCCGTCTGCCCGCATGATGGTACAGACTGCATCCGTATTGATCCCCAGATCCACACTGCAGATGATCTGCTCTTTTACAGGTGTCTTGGTAAACATCACTTCTTCTGTATAGGAAAAACGCAGGAAATATTTATGGTGTCTCTTTTCCAGTGTCGGGGCAGATGCCTTTTTCCCATACCAGTTCCTGCGCAGGTATTCCATATCCGTA
>NZ_JAJDML010000183.1:0-451 GCF_020594215.1 Blautia sp. DFI.1.216 | reverse complement strand
TCCATACTGCTTTTTCGTTTGCACCACCTTCGATTCTTTCCTTAACGATTTGTCTCTATCAGAGTCCGTAATGAATTACCCACTTGTTATTGCTTAATGCCTTTTCTAACAGCTTTTTCAGTTCGGATAGTTCAGAATTATCTGCAATGACATCAATAAATGCCTTTAGCGAACAAGGTGGAACAAGTGTAACACCACAGTATGCAAGCCCTTTGCCTTTGACGGAAAGTGTATGCCAATAGAAGTCAATGGATGTAAGCCTTTCGACAACGCCTTCCAAATAGGCGTCATCAACAGAAATACAGGCATATTTCCACGGCTCATACTCGTCATATCGCTTGCCCTGCTGAGGAGCATCCATCATAATTCCAAACTCGTGTTTTGCCATGTAGATCACCTCCACAAATTCAAATTGAACAAAATCGCTGCGCGATGGCTTGCCAAGGCTGTG
>NZ_JAJDML010000182.1:0-453 GCF_020594215.1 Blautia sp. DFI.1.216 | reverse complement strand
CAGTCGGACGCCTAAAGCGTCTGGAAGCATGTGACTTCAGTCATGTGAGGTTCACTCTTTACTCTGATATTGGGGCGTTAAAAATGAGGATATTATAGCGATATCGGAGATAGTGTAAAAAATATGTAAAAAAATGTAAAATAATACTTGACGCAAAAAGAAAATAATGATATGATAAATCCGCTTCTGAGTGAGGCGGATTTTTTTTGACAGACAACAGAGATTTGGTTGAATAAAGTTGAAAAAAATATAAAAAAAGTGTTGACAGGAAACTGAAGACATGATATTATATCAGAGTTGCTGATGCAGATGAAAAAGAACTTAAAAAATAAAACAAAAAAGTTCTTGACAAAGCAAAAAGCAAGTGATATAATAAACGAGCTGTCAGCCGAGAGGTGAAGACAGACAACCTTGATAACTAAACAGTGAAACACATACGATTCTCGAAAATTC
>NZ_JAJDML010000181.1:0-453 GCF_020594215.1 Blautia sp. DFI.1.216 | reverse complement strand
AGGTCATGTACTGCCGGATGCTGGACGCTATGCTATCCAAAGGGCAGGAGGACGAAAACGGAATCCTGTTTGTCTGCTTCCCTGTCACAGCCATTGCTACAGTCCTGTCCCGCAACTCCATGACGGTCAAGCGTTCTCTGAATGAACTGGAAACCGCTGGGCTTATCATGCGGGTGCGTCAGGGCGTGGGAGAACCAAACCGGATTTATGTGCTGATACCGGGAAAGGAGGACGCTGCCCTTGCCTGAGACCTCAAAGCTGGAAAAACTCAACTGGGAGCTGGAGAAAAGCGAAAAGAAACTGCGGAAAGCCATCAATGATGAAAAGGCATTGCAGTACCAGCTGAAGCAGCTTACCCGGAAGGAGCGGACGCACCGGCTCTGTACCCGTGGCGGTATGCTGGAAAGTTTTCTGCAAGAGCCGGAACGCCTGACAGATGATGATGTCATGCTG
>NZ_JAJDML010000180.1:0-454 GCF_020594215.1 Blautia sp. DFI.1.216 | reverse complement strand
CATAATTCGTTGTAAGTGACACGCCCCCGGTCATTGAGGTAAAAGGAAAGCTCATGCTTCCTCTTTTTGCTCATTCTCGGCATATTGCGCTTCCTCCCGTTTTTGTGTATGGTTTCGGGGCGATTTTCGGCAAAATTACGGTCATAGAGCCGCTTAAAATCTCCCGAAGTATCAGCGATAGGGTAGACTATCCCCCTATCAGATTGTCGTGTTTCGGTATCATTTCGGTGTCAGTTCGCCAGTTCTCCCCGGTGTCGTTCCTCCCCTGAATCTCACAGCGGCGTATCGCTCCCTTTGGTACGCTCGTTTCGGTCAGGGTTCCTCCATATCCCTGCCAAAAGTCATGGCGCTACATCGCCGGGGAAGCATATCCCACACAGGCTGGTCATTCGATTGGAATAATCCATCGATGAACTACCTGTATCATAGAACATTTTTGTGCCCTGTGCCGTAT